>NZ_JASJSQ010000049.1:0-37212 GCF_030236855.1 Stenotrophomonas maltophilia group sp. Smal13 | reverse complement strand
GGCAGCCCGAAGGCGGCGGCGCAGTGCCTGGACATCCTGGCGCCGGTACTGGGCCACGCCCTGGCGATGGTCGACGGTGGTGGCCACTGATGATTGCCTATAGCGAAGCGTTGCAGCACCTGCTGGACGCAGCCACGCCGCTGCCGGCCGAACATCTGCCGCTGCATGAGGCCGGCGGCCGTACCCTGGCCAGTGACATCATCAGTGGGCAGTCGCTGCCGCCGTTCGACAATTCGGCGATGGACGGTTTCGCGCTGCGCGCCAACGGCGCGACGTTCGAAGCCGGTACCGAATTCGCGGTGCAGGGCTGGCAGGCAGCCGGCGATGCCGGCGCCGAAGGCGGCGAGGGTGCCTGGGAAATCATGACCGGCGCGCGCATGCCGGTTGGACTGGATACGGTGGTGCCGGTCGAGAACGTGGACGTCCTCGCCAGCGAGGACGGCCGCCCGACCCGCATTGCTCTGAAGAGCACGGTGAAGCCGGGCCAGAACGTACGCCTGCGCGGCCAGGATGTGAGCGACGGCGAGCGTGTGCTGCAGGCCGGGCAGGTGCTGGATATCAATGCACGCACCCTGCTGCATGCCATCGGCGTGGGCCAGGTGGCGGTGGTGGCACGGCCGAAGGCGGCGGTGATCGCCACCGGCAAGGAGCTGGTGGCCGAGGCGGCGCAGACGCTGGAGTCCGGCCAGATCCGCGACAGCAACCGGCCCTACCTGGTTGGCCGCCTGCAGGCCGCCGGTGCCGAGGTGGTCTGGCAGGGCACGGTGGGTGATGACGTGGCCGCGTTCAATGCGGTGCTGGATGAAGCGCTGGCTGCGGGCGCGCAGCTGCTGATCAGCACCGGCGCGGTGTCGGCCGGCCGCTACGATTTCGTTCCCGATGCGCTGCGTGGACGTGGTGCGCGCATCGTGTTCCACAAGGTGGCGATCCGCCCGGGCAAGCCGCTGCTGTTTGCGGTGCTGCCCAATGGCACGCTGTATTTCGGTCTGCCGGGCAACCCGGTGTCGGCCGCCGTGGGCCAGCGCTTCTTCGTGGAGCCGGTGCTGCGCCGCCTGCTGGGGTTGGCACCGGAAACCGTGTTGCAGCTGCCGCTGCAGGCCGACGTGCGCAAGCCGCCGGGCCTGCGCTTCCACGCGCGTGCGCGGGTGGAAGTGGACGGTCAGGGGCGCCTGAGTGCGCGCGTGCTGTCCGGGCAGGAGTCGTTCCGTTTGATGTCCATGCTGCAGGCCAACGCCTGGGTGGTGCTGGAGGCCGAGGGAGACCTGGCCAGCGCTGGCACCTTCGTGCGCGTGCAGGGCTGGGGTCACCACGAACCGGTGCAGCTGGTGAGCCAGGAGTCATGATGAAACAGGTGAATCTGCAGTTGTTCGGTGCGTTTTCCGATCTGGATGCCAGCCGCGAGATTGCCGTGGATGTGGCCGGTGGCACCGTGGCCGATCTGCGCCAGGCGCTGCGCGAGCTGCTTCCGGTGCGTTGGCCGGGATTCCGTGCCGGCCTGCTGGATTATTCGGCGTTCGCCGACCAGCAACGCGTGCTGCGCGACCACGAGGCGCTGCCCGACGATGGCCGGGTGGCGATCCTGCCGCCGGTGAGCGGGGGCTGAGCCATGAGCGGGAAGATCATTGCGAAGGTGGTGGACCGCGCGCAGGCGTCGATCGATCCGGGCGAGGGCATCGCCGCGGTCTCAGATCCGGGCTTCGGCGGCATTGACGTGTTCATCGGCAAGGTGCGCGACGTCAACATCGGCCGCGCAGTGACGGGCATCACCTACGACCTGTTCGAGCCGTTGGTGCTGAACGAATTCAAGCGTCTGGCGGCAGAGGTCGAGGCGACGTTCGGTCCGAAGTTGAAACTGTATGTGGCCCACGCGAAGGGGCGACTCGGCATTGGCGATGTGGCGGTGGTGGTGGCCGCGGGCAGCCCGCACCGCGACGAGGCGTTCCGGGCCTGCCGGCAGCTGATCGAGGTGGTGAAGCACCAGTGCCCGATCTGGAAGCAGGAGCACTACGAGGACGGCGACAGCGAGTGGACCGAAGGCTGCAGTCTCTGCCATGCGGACAGCGAACCCACGCAAGCTCATGACAATGCCCATGAATGTGCACACGATCACGAACATTCCCACTGACGGCATCGTGCTGGCCGGTGGTCTTTCCAGCCGGATGGGCCGTGACAAGGCGCTGCTACCGTGGCACGGGCGAGCCCTGCTAGAGCACATGCGTGGCCTGCTGCGACAGGCAGGTGCGGAAAGGGTATGGGTGAGTGGCAACTACCCGGCCTTCGGTGGCATTCCTGATCGCGTGGCACGCTGCGGCCCGTTGGGCGGGCTCTACAGTGTGGCCATGTGCATGCCGGACGCTGCCGCTCTGGTGCTTCCGGTGGATACGCCCAATGTGACCCCAGCGTTACTACAACGGTTACGTGATGCGCCTTCGGCTGCCTGTGTGCTGTTTGCGGAAGAACGCCTGCCGATGCGGTTGCAGATTGATGACCATTGCCGGCATGTGTTGCGGGAATTGATCGAGAATCCGGCGGCGCACCGCTCGCTACGCGCCCTGCGAGAACGCTTGGGCGCAATCGAGCTGCCACTGGCGGATAGCGAATACGACCAGCTACTCAACTGCAACACCTCAACCGAGCTCGAGTTCATTGCATCATGAAAGTCCAGCTACAGCGGCAGGCAGTTCGTCTGCGCGTTGATGAAGAGGAGCTAGCGCAGTTGCTGGCCGGCGAATCGGTGGAGAACCTGACGCGGTTCGGCGGCGATCGCGGCTGGGGCATGGTGCTATCACTGCATGCAGGGCAACAGGCGGTGCTTCTGGAGGGGAGCGAGTACTGCCGGTTGATGCTTCCTCGCGAAGCGGTTCAGTCCTTGGCATCACGTTTGCCCTGTCGTGATGGTCTTGGTTTTGGCATCGCGCTGGGTGATGACATCTCGCTGCAGCTTCAATTCGATGTGGATGTACGAGACAGCCTGCGCCAACGAGGTCCGCACCGTCGTGCACCCTCTGCCTAGCTCTGGGCGGGCCACCTATGTAGCGCCTGCGATGCCAAGGATAGGCGGTGAAACCGATCTAAACCCAACCAAACGGGGAAACCAATGATGAAACGAGCTGGACTGTTGTTGCTGGGACTGCTGGCCGCGGTGCCAGCCTGGGCAGCCGACCTGACGGTGTCGGCGGCGTCGAGCCTGACCGAGAGCTTCCGCGAGCTGGGCGCGGCCTACGAGAAGGCGCACCCGGGAACCAAGGTCGATTTCAACTTCGCCGCCTCCGGCGTGCTGCTGCAGCAGATCAGCCGTGGCGCGCCGGTGGACGTATTCGCATCGGCCGACGAAACCACGATGGACCAGGCCCAGCAGCAGGATCTGCTGGCGGCGGGCACCCGCGAGGTGTTCGCGGTGAACGCGTTGTGGGTGGTGGTGCCGCCGCAGGCGAAGGCCGCGCCGCGTACCTTGAAGGACCTGGCCGGTGCCGGTGTGCAGCGCATCGCACTGGGCAACCCGGACAGCGTGCCGGTCGGGCGCTATGCCAAGGGCGCGCTGGAAGCGGCGGGCCTGTGGCCGTCGGTACAGGGCAAGGCCATCACCACGCAGAATGTGCGCCAGTCGCTGGACTACGTGGCGCGCGGCGAAGTGGATGCCGGCTTCGTCTATGCCACCGATGCACAGGCGATGCCCGACCGGGTACGCCGTGCCTTCGCGGTGCCGGTGGCGGGGCGCATTGCCTATCCGCTGGCCGTGACCAAGGCCAGCGCGCAGCCGGCCGAAGCCCAGCGCTTCACCGCGTTCGTGCGTTCGGCACAGGGCCAGGCGATCCTGGCCAGGCACGGGTTCGGCAAGCCCTGAGGCATGGATCTGGACTGGAGTGCCCTGTGGCTGTCGCTGAAGGTGGCCGGTTGGGCCACGGCGATCAACCTGGTGCTGGGCGTGGCACTGGGTGCGTTGTTGGCGCGGCGGCGCTTCCCGGGGCGTGAGCTTCTGGATTCGCTGCTGACCCTGCCGATGGTGCTGCCACCGACGGTGCTGGGCTACTACCTGCTGGTACTGATCGGTCGCAACGGCCTGATCGGCGCGTGGCTGCAATCGTGGTTCGGCATCAACCTGGTGTTCACCTGGCAGGCGGCGGTGATTGCTGCGGCGGTGGCTTCGCTGCCGCTGGTGTTCAAGCCTGCGCGCGCGGCGTTCGAGGAGGTCGACGGGCAGCTGGAGCAGGCCGCACGCACGCTCGGTGTGTCCGAGGCGGCGGTGTTCTTCCGCATCACACTGCCGCTGGCCTGGCGCGGCATCCTCGCCGGGCTGCTGCTGGCGTTTGCACGCGCGATGGGTGAGTTTGGCGCGACATTGATGGTGGCCGGCAGCATTCCCGGCCGCACGCAGACGCTGTCGATCGCCATCTACGAGGCGGTGCAGGCCGGCCAGGATGGCAAGGCCAATGCGTTGGTGATCCTGACCTCGGTGGTCTGCATCGTGATCCTGTTGCTGGCCGCGCGGCTGGTGGGCGGACGCCGCCGGGAGCTGCGTGATGTGGCTTGACCTGCAGGTGCAGCGCCGCCTGCAGGCGGCCGGCCAGGATTTCGTGTTGGACGTATCGCTGCAGTGCACGCAGCGCCAGGTGGTGCTGTTCGGACCCTCGGGCGCCGGCAAGAGCCTGACCCTGAAGGCGGTGGCCGGACTGCTGCGGCCGGGGCAGGGCCATGTACGGCTGCAGGGGCAGGCCCTGTTCGATGCGGCCACCGGCGTGGATCTGCCGCCGCAGCGCCGCCGGTTGGGCTATGTCTTCCAAGATTACGCGTTGTTCCCGCATCTGAGCGTGCGCCAGAACGTGGCGTTCGGTCTGGAGAAGGGCTGGTTGAATCCGCGGGTCGGCCAGCGCTTCGATGCGGTGGAGCAGTGGTTGCACGCATTCCGCATCGACACGGTGGGCGATCTGCTGCCCTCGCAGGTCTCCGGTGGCCAACGCCAGCGTACTGCCCTGGCACGCGCCCTGGTGACGCAGCCGCAGGCGCTGCTGCTGGATGAACCGTTCTCCGCGCTGGACCATGATCTTCGCCAGCACCTGCGCCAGGAGCTGGAGGCCGTGCTGGACGGGGCCGGTATTCCACTGCTGCTGATCAGCCATGATCCCAACGACATTGAGATATTTGGGGACCAGATCGCCTGCATCGAAAATGGGCGACTGACCTCTCCTCCCGGCTCGCGTCAGAGGCCGACCCGTCAGCCCCGCCTTCTACCATCCTTAGTCAGCTCCCCAACAAGCCCAGGTCTTGAGGGGAAGAGCAACCATCAGTCGGTCGGAGACTCAGAGAGCCCAAAGCCACGATACATCTGCCCGCGAGCCGCGCAAATGGGAGACGACCCTGGTGCATAGGCATCTCTATGCCGGTAGGCGAGCGGTAGGGCCTGGACCTTCTTGCAAGGCGGATCGACTCGCCCGTGCTTGGCCGCGCTGCGTGGCTCCGGCCGAGGCGGGGACAACGCGCACCCAGCGCTTCCCATATGGCCGAATTGGCGTAATGATCCGCTCGAAGGGAGCGAGACTTCTCCAGCCTCCCGTGGCGGCCGACCGCCGAGGGGCTTGGAGGGGCACGGAGGCCATTGGCGCTCTGGGCAATATGGCGAGGAGCCTCCGGTCCGTTTGGCCACCAAGAGGTCGATACGAGGCTTATAGGGCAAGAATTCCGGATTGGCATATGACTGAGGTCGACAGCATTGAACGTCTCAGACTGGCCTTTGGTGCACAACGTCCTACGTCGTGAGAGGGGGTGTTTTGTTCGATATGTCACCCGTCGTCTAGCGGTCGAAAGATCGAAATGAACTCGACCACGAATCGACGGAACTAGCCAAGCTTCAATTGTACTGAGGGAAACATGACGCCAAAGAGCGCCAACCAATCTTCCGAAGAGCGCGCAAACGGCGATCTTGCATGGCCGGACCTTGCGCGCTCATCGATACTGATCGTTGACGACGAACCTGGCATGCGTAGCTTCTTGGTTCGTGCCTTGCGACCGCGATGCAAAGCTGTGGAAGCTGCAGCTGACACCATTGAAGCGGAGCAGCATCTGACGGAGCGCCACTTTGACATCGTGATTGTGGACAACGTGTTGCCAGGGAAGAGTGGCATCGCGTGGCTGGAGGACCAGCGCAGGGGAGGGGTCTTGGCCGACTTCATTCTGATTACTGCGTACGCAGACTTGGATTCCGCTATCGGCGCTATCCGCGCGGGAGCGGCTGATTTTCTTCTCAAGCCTTTCAGAACCAATCAGTTGCTGGCCGCTATATCGCGCTGCCTGGAACGCGGTCGCCTACGGCGGGAGAATGCCATTCTCCGTCACGAGCTACATGGCTCCGGTGCACCAGCTGCGCTTCGAGACAGGCTCACAGGTAGCTCGCGTGCGATTCAGGCCACCAAGGATCTGATCGCGAAGGTCGCACCACTGCCCAGTAGCGTGCTGTTCACTGGAGAATCCGGCTCTGGAAAGGAGGTTGCCGCAAGATCGCTGCACGCGTTGTCCGCACGGGCATCTCATCCTTTCATTCCAATAAATTGTGCAGCTGTTCCCAGCGAGTTGATTGACGTTGAACTGTTCGGGAGTCTCAAAGGAACGTTCAGTGGAGCGAACTCGTCTCGCCAAGGGCTGGTCGCCTATGCAGAAGGCGGAACATTGCTGTTTGACGAAGTCGCTGATCTTCCCTTGGCTCTCCAAGGAAAGCTGCTAAGGATGCTTGAAGATAGACGGATACGACCAGTTGGCGCAGATCGGGAGATTCCGATCGATGTCAGATTCATCTTCTCAACCAACAGGAATTTGGTTGCGGAAGTGAAGAATGGAACATTCCGGTCGGATCTCTACTATCGCATCAACGTTCTCGAGGTGTCGCTTCCTCGCCTTCATGACCGCGGCGCTGATGTGTTGGAGCTGGCGGCGGGCTTCATGCGTGAGCTGGGGCTGCAGCTTGGCCTTCAACCGATTCCGATCGACGAAAGGACCCGGGCATATCTTCAGAGCTACTCGTGGCCCGGGAACGTCCGCGAGCTTCACAACTACGTTGAGCGTAGCCTGATACTCGGACACTTTCCGACTCAGCTTGAGCGGTTGGAGTCACTCTCTGACCCACGAAGCCGGCTGCTCTCGGAGGTCGAGCGCAGGCACATCCTTGCAGTGCTTCGTGAGACTGGCGGAGATCGCGAAAGAGCGGCCACGATCTTGGGCATATCGCGAAAGACGATTGATCGTAAGTGCTCCAGTTGGAATGTATCAGCCTAGGAATCTGCAATGAACCGAGCGCGCTCAGTTCGCTTCCGCCTGCTTCTAATCGCGATCCTTCCAATGTTTGTGATCCTGCCGGCTATCGTCGGCGGACTCATCTACCAATGGGATTTGCGCTTCGACCGACTGCTCGCCTCGAAGGTCGGCGGGGACCTGAAAGTTGCGGGACAGTACATGAACCAGCTGCTCGTCAACGACCGCGCGACGCTGGCTGCGATTGCTGATTCGCAGAGCTTCCATGGCGTCATTAGCCAGGGGGTCAACAAGAATGCAGAGCTTGGCAGCCTACTAGCGTCGAAAGCCCAAGGTGGTTCACTAGACTTCATCGCACTGTTGGATTCAAACGGTCGCTTGTTGGCTAGTAGCGAGCCGGCCTCGCCAGCTGAGCTTGACTTGGACTGGTCAGTCATCGAAAAGGCCCTGAAGGGGGCGTCCAGCGTGGAGGTGGGGGTGGTAAGTCGGGACGATCTGATGGAGATCTCCCCAAAGCTCGCCGCACGGGCCGAGGTCATTCGTCCGCATAACGCAAGGAATCCTGTCGATTCGGCCCAGAGTGAGAAGCGGGGCCTAATGATTCAAGCTGCAACGCCGGTTGCACTGCCAAACAATCAGGTCGGCGTCTTGATTGCGGGTACTCTGCTGAACCACAACACCGAATTCATCAAGCAGATCACTGATCTTGTCTACCGCGATAAGGCCCTGCGTACTGGCGCAACAGGGATAGCCTCCATCTTCCTTGGTGATACCCGCATCAGCACCAACGCGTTGTTGGCGGGAGGGAACCCAGCGTCGGGGACACGGGTGTCTTCTGAAGTGGCCGAGGCCGTGCTGGGCCAGGGAAAGACCTGGCAGGCGAGAGCCTACGTAGTCAATGATTGGTACATTGCCGGCTATATGCCCATTCTCAATGGCCGGGGCGTACCCATTGGTATGCTCTTCGTGGGCTTTCTGGAGGAGCCATTCACCACCGCCCGTCGAAATTCCATCGGAGCGATCGTGTTCGGTTGCCTGCTTGTTGCAGCCATCACCGTACCCCTTTTTCTGTACATCGCTCGCGGCGTGTTCAAGCCACTTGAGCGGATGGATCAGGCAATTGGACGGGTCAAGGCGGGTGACCGCAGTGCTCGCTCCGGAGCAGGGGCATCCAATGATGAAATCGGACGTGTCGCTTCGCACTTGGACCAGCTGCTCTGTCAGCTGGAAGAGAAGGAACGACAGCTGGTCGCCTGGAACGAGGAGCTCAATTCCAGGGTAGAGGAGCGAACTGCTGGTCTCGCACTAGCCAATAGACGGTTAGAAGAGACGACCCAGCACCTGATTGTCACTGAGAAGCTGGCAACAATTGGCGAGATCGCAGCAGGAATAGCGCACGAGATCAACAATCCGCTTGCCGTCATGCAGGGGAACCTCGAGCTTCTGCGTGACTCGATCAGGGAGCCCGAGGGCCAGCGGTTTGGAGAAGAGATTGACCTCATTGAGGATCAGATTGGGCGTATCAGCACCATTGTTTCCAAGTTGCTGCAGTTCTCCAAGCCCAGTGAGTACTCCGGTCATAGTGAGCTGCTAGAGCCCGCCACGCTGATGTTGGAGACGCTGCCCCTGATTCAACACCTCATCAAGCGCCATCCCGTGAAGATAGAGGAGAACTTCCTGTCCACACGGCTCGTAACGGGCAATCGGGGCGAGCTGCAGCAAATTCTTGTGAACCTCATGATCAATGCAATCTATGTGATGCAGAAGGGCGGAACGCTGGGATTGGCGACGTTGGACGTTGACGACGTTCATGGTCACCCTGGCGTCGCTTTGCGAGTCTCAGATACTGGAAGCGGCATTCCTCAGGATATTCTGGTCCGAATTTTTGAGCCATTCTTTACGACCAAACATCGTCAAGGTACCGGGCTGGGTCTTTCCATCAGTCAGATGCTTGCCAACCGCTACGGTGGCAGCCTGTCTGTGGAGAGAACCGGCCTGACAGGGACGGTCATTGAACTATGGATGCCCGAGGCTGCCGACGATGAACTGCATTAGACCTGCTGTAGCAGTGTCATGCGAACGGCGTGATGTCATTCGCATTTCGAACTCAAGTGGAAGGAATTTGTTGCCTGGGCGTATCGACGCCAGCAGTCGATCAATGAATCAGAGGTTGGCATGACACACCGTCTCCCAGATGTTGAAACGAGAATGCGAAGGCAGCCGACGTTGTGGGACGTTGCGTTTGCCGTCAGGGGTACCATCCTGCCCAGGATCGCATTGCATCTACTACTGATTAGCATTGTGACCGCAGGAGCGGTGCTCGCATCAACGGAGCATCCAGGAATCTTTGCTCGCTTCAGTGCCGTTCCGTTCACGCTCATTGGTATCGCACTTTCCGTATTCATGAGCTTTCGAAACAACGCTTGCTACTCCAGATGGTGGGAGGCGAGGCACCTTTGGGGTGACCTGGTCATAGCGTGTCGCTCGATAGCCAGGCAGACGTCCCTGCTGGATCCAAACAGCCGAGCACAGATCCTGCGAGGCCTGTGTGGCTTCAGTGCGGGCCTCTATTCTCGACTGCGCCGAGCCGACGAAGCCCATGCGATCGCACCTTGGTGGGATATTGGCAAGGCATCACAAGGCCCGAATCCGACGGACGCTGTGCTCCAGGGCATTGGCTTGAAGCTTGCCCATCTGGCTCATGAGGGAAGGATCGACTCGATTCAGTACTCGGTGCTGGACAAGCAGCTTGCCAACTTGGCTCGTATCCAAGGTGGGTGCGAGAGGATACTCAATACTCCGATTCCATTCTCGTATTCGCTGCTGCTTCACCGGACTGCGATCGTATTCTGCACAACGCTTCCTTTTGCGCTGGCAGGAACATTGGGGTGGTGGACCTTTCTACCGGTGCTCATTGTGGCGTACACGTTTTTTGGTCTCGATGCGCTGGGCCGTCAGCTGGAGGAGCCATTCAGTTCCGCGCCGAACGCGCTCCCGATCTACTCAATGCAGAGGACGATCGAGACAGAGCTAATGTCTACGCTGGCCCTGACTGTGGTCGATCAGGAGTCGGTACAGCAGCCAGTGCAGCAGCCACGTAGGGAGGAGTGAGGTGTGAGCGGAGGAAGGTCGGTGCACTTGTGAGGCCGCTCCGGCATTTTCCAGCAGGCAAGCTCATGCCCTAGCGTCAGTCAGCCATGGATTACGAGGCTCACCTGGAAAGAACTTGCCCAAAGGTAGCATTCGTGTCGCTCATCCGATTCTGTCCGCACGTATGCGGCGGAATATTCTAGACGGCTTTAACTTCCATAACGATCAAAAATTGAGCCAGCAGGAGCAAGAGTGATGTCAACAGATAGGTTCGTGATGCATTCGGATCATACGCCGGCGGGGGATCAGCCCGAGGCGATTGCCAGGCTGATTGCTGGCATCGAGGAGGGAGCAACACATCAGACCTTGAAGGGAATTACAGGGTCAGGGAAGACCTTCACGATGGCCAATGTGATCCATCGGCTGAAGCGACCCACGCTCATTCTTGCGCCAAACAAGACGTTGACTGCTCAGCTCTACGGGGAGATGAAGGCGCTGTTCCCCGAGAACGCCGTGGAGTATTTCGTTTCCTACTACGACTTCTTCCAGCCAGAGGTCTATATCCCAGGTAGCGATCGTTACATCCAGAAAGACTCAGCCATCAATGATCACCTTGAGAGGCTTCGACTATCGACTACGAAGTCTCTGATTGAGCGTAGAGACGTGATTGTTGTCGCTTCGGTGTCCTCAATCTATGGACTGGGAGACCCACAGAGCTACCGGGATCTGCAGGTTGAGCTTGCGCTTGGAATCGAGCTGGATCAGAGGGACTTCCTGCGTCGGCTTGCATCGCTTCAGTACGACAGGACTGAGCGGACCCTGAAGCGTGGCACGTTCCGTGTGTCTGGCGATGTGGTCGATATTTTTCCCGCCGACTCTGAGTACAAGGCAATTAGAGTAGAGCTCACGGACGAGGGGAGAGTGCAGTCGCTCATCTGGATTGATGCGGTTACAGGGAAGAAGCTTGGCGATGAGACGCGCTACCTCGTTTCTCCAAAGACACTCTTCGCAAGCCCCAAAACAGAAATCAATGAGGCTACGAAGGCCATCCTCAAGGATTTGGAGGCCAGGGTGGCGGAGCTCAACGCATCTGGTCGAATCGTTGAGGCAAATAGGCTTTACGAGAAGATCACGAACGACGTGGAGATGATGAGGGAGCTGGGATATTGCTCTGGCATGGAGAACTACTCCAGTTACCTGAACTCAAAGCCGTCAGGAGCTAGGCCGACGACGCTCATGGACTACCTCCCGAAGGATGGCCTGCTATTTGTTGACGAGTCGCACGTCATGGTTCCCCAGATCGCGGCAATGTTCAGGAGCGATCAGAGCAGGAAGGAGACTCTAATCGAGTACGGGTTCCGTCTACCTTCGGCAATGAACAACAGACCGCTTAGCTTCTCTGAGTTTGAAGCCATCAAGCCCCAGACGATCTTCGTTTCGGCTACGCCTGGCGCCTATGAGATTGGGAGATCCAAGGGAAGATTGATTGACCAGCTCATCAGGCCCACTGGCTTGCTCGATCCGCTGGTAGAGGTGAGGCCTAGGGAGGGCTACAGGTGCGATCTTCTGTCAGAGATCGCCCGTTGTGTACGAGAGGGCGACAGGGTCTTGGTGACCACGCTGACAAAGGTGTCTGCTGAGGAGCTGTGCGAGTTCCTCGAGGATCAAGGGGTGCGTGTGAAGTACATGCACTCGGATATCAAGGCAGAGGATCGAGTTGAGATCATCAATGGGCTGAGGGCCGGCGAGTTCGATGTGCTAGTGGGTATCAGCCTGCTGAGAGAGGGGCTCGATATTCCCGAGGCCTCTCTGGTCGCTATCGTTGATGCGGACCAGGCGGGCTTCCTTCGGTCGAGCCAGGCCCTCATTCAGATGATTGGACGAGCTGCAAGAAACTCGCGCGGTAAGGCGATCATGTATGCCGATACGATCACCAGTGCGATGCGGCAGGCCATTTCTGAGACTGATGACAGGCGACAGCATCAGATCGCGTTCAATGAGGAGTTCGGCATCACCCCGTCAACGTCTCGCGGAATGTTGGGATCAACAGAGGCTCGCCCTGACCGGTCGCATGCCCATTCAGCGGAGTTCTGCGCCAGCCTAAAAGATCTCTGTGATCGAATTACATCAAAGGAGCGACAGCTTCTGGATCTCTCTGATGCCGGGGACGAGGAGGAGATCGAGTTCGTCAGGCTGGAGCTAGACAAGCTATACCGCCAATTCATCTACATGTAACCACTCTCCCGAGTGGTGGGGCGTGGCTCCTGCAGGAGCCCGCCTTTTCTGGTGTGCGGGTGGGGCGAGAGGGGCCTTTCACTGGCCTCTGGCGGCTGCTCGAAATCAGGCGCAGACTCAGTTGACGGAGTTAAAGACCCTCCCAGATTGCTAGCTTGCATACTATCGGGGAGTATAGTATCGTTCCCTCATGTGATACGGACAGGTGCGCAATGCCTCACAGCCCTCGGGAGAAAAAGCAGGCCCTTACCCGCGTACGTCGGATCAGCGGACAGGTGGCTGCATTGGAGCAGGCTCTGGAGAGCGGGGCGGAATGTGCTGCAGTACTTCAGCAGCTTGCTGCTGTGCGCGGGGCGGTCAATGGTTTGATGGCGACGGTTCTGGAGAGCTATCTGCGTGAAGAGTTCCCGCATAGCGACACCCACACCGACTCTCAAAGGAAGTCGATTGACGAGACCATCTCTATTGTCCGCTCCTATCTCCGTTAGTCAGTTCGCGACATTGCTTGATGGCGCTAGTACTAAGTAGAGGAGGCAATCTATGGGTGTCCGAACTACTTCATTTCCAAGTAGAACCCGCCATTCCTAACCCCTTCGTGGGTTAGGGCGTCACGACTAGGACGTTGAGGCCTTTCCAGGAGGCTCCAAGGCATGCTGGATGATGTCAGTCGAGTTGTGCCTGTCTGTATTTCTTGGGGCGGGCAATCTCTGTCGGCATCGTTGCCTTCCGCATCTGACTGAGTCATGGCAGGCCCTTTGAAGTGAGCTTCCAGCCTCGTTGCGACTCCCATGTGGTCCGCGCCTGGCTTGGAAGGTGGGAGAGCAAGGGCCTGCGATCTATGCGGTGCCGTCCTCCCAGCTTGTTGTGGTTCCCACTACCGCCCTACACCAGAGCCGGTTCCACCACGCGACCTTTCGCTGAGCTATCGCACAAGCAAGTGATAGACCTCCCGTGAGCGGTGTTTAGAAGATCATCCATTCTTGAGGCTATGTATGAATGACCCATCCGGCCTGAGCCAAGCTGCAGGCACGCCAGCAGAAGGCTACGTATATGGGATGCCGGCGCACGCGGACCGCCGCGCCGCCGTTGAGGAAGTCCATGCGCGACCGCACCTGCTCACCCAGTCTCCGCGAAGCCTTCTCCAGCTCTCCTTCATGACAGAAGGGGACATGAGTCGAGATCGTGCCGCGATCGACGATCTTTCAGGTCGTATGGGGGCTGCAGTCGAGGATCACACCACACCTCATCACGCGCTTACGTGGAATGAGGGCGATCTGCACTGCGAGAAGCACACTGAGTTCTCTTCCTACCTCTGGAGCGCACCACTGAGCTCAGAAACAGGTGAGCCTTGTGGGGACAACCCGTTTAGACAGGGATTCAAGCCGCCAGGACCCGTGATCTCGGCTGTTAGCGTCAGGCTTTTGCCTTGGACCGCGGTGGCGGAGAAGGAAATAGATTGCTTTGATCCCGTCAGCCGCTGCTATTCGCTGGTTGAGAACGGTGCCGCGGCCATTGTGACCGACTTCCGGCAAGACGAGGAAGGGCTAACCCACATGCTCATCCTTGATCGCGGCCTGACTCCGGCGCGGGCAGGGGCGCTGGCACAACGACTGCTCGAGGTCGAGACATACCGAACGCTTGCCCTGCTAGCGCTACCGCTGACTCGCTCCATGACGTCGAATCTTCGTCGCATGGAGGCGCGTCTGGCTGCAATTACTGAAGAGATGCGCAGGGCCTCCGGTGGACGTCGTGACAGTGACGTACTCCTCTCGGATTTGACCAGCTTGGCTGCAGAGTTGGAGGCGGACGCCGCGGCAAATCTCTATAGGTTTGGTGCAAGTCGGGCTTACTACGAAATTGTTGAAGAGCGACTGGATGCGTTGGCGGAGGATCAAGTTGCCGGCTATAGCACCTGGGCGGACTTCTTGTATCGAAGGATTGCACCGGCCATGCGAACTTGCCAGTCAGTGAAGGAGCGACAGGGGAAGCTCTCAGACAAGTTGACGCGCTCAATCTCGCTCCTTCGGTCGTGGATTGATGTTGAGCTCGAGCGGCAGAACCGCGACCTACTGGCGTCCATGAATGAACGGGCGAAGGTTCAGCTGCGCCTGCAGCAGACGGTGGAAGGTTTGTCGGTGGCCGCCATCTCGTACTACGTCGTGAGTCTTCTCGCATACCTGCTCAAGGGTTTGCCTGGGACGCATGACATCGCAGCAACCGTCACTGCGATCTTGGTTCCCGCTGTATTGCTGCTGATTTGGTGGATTGTCCGAAGGATTAGGCATGCACACGGTGACTCGGCAGTCGAGGACAAGGCCTAAAGCCTCGCTTAAGGCCACATTCGATTCGCGATAGATGGCCTATCAAATTCAATTCAGAGGAAAGAACAATGGAACGCATTGAGCGTCACGCAAGCTTCGGTGGATGGCAGGACGTCTACCAGCATGAATCATCCAGCCTTGGTTGCACCATGAAGTTTGGAGTCTATCTCCCTCCGCAGGCGTCCAGCGGCCCGGTACCTGTTCTCTACTGGCTCTCTGGCCTGACGTGCACAGAGCAGAACTTCATCACCAAGTCTGCAGTGCAGCAGCTCGCTGCTGAGCATGGCATTGCCATCGTTGCTCCGGATACAAGTCCGCGCGGAGAGTCCGTCGCGGATGATCCAGCTTACGATCTCGGCCAAGGCGCGGGGTTCTACGTCAATGCCACCGAGGCACCGTGGTCTGACCACTACCGCATGTATGACTACGTTGTAAGTGAGCTGCCTGCTCTCGTTGAGAAGAACTTCCCTGTTAGCCAGGCTCGCTCAATTAGCGGCCATTCAATGGGCGGCCACGGTGCCTTGGTCATCGCTTTGCGAAACCCAGGTCGCTATCGCAGCGTATCCGCCTTCTCTCCGATAGTGGCGCCCACCCAGGTTCCTTGGGGCCAGAAGGCGTTTTCGGCCTACCTGGGGGGAGATCAGGAGCAGTGGCGGCAGTATGACGCCGTGGAGCTGATTGCAGATGCAAAGGAGCGCCTGCCCCTACTGGTGGATCAAGGGCTCAGTGATGACTTCTTGCAGAATCAGCTTCGCCCTGAACTGCTTCGAGATGCATGCGCCAAGGCGAATCATCCGCTTTCGCTGAACCTTCGCGATGGTTACGACCATAGCTACTACTTCATCTCCAGCTTCATTGCCGATCACCTCAAGCACCACGCATCGGCACTGAGCACCTAATTAGGGAGTGCTGCCGTGATCAAGACCTCCAGAAATCGTCATCAAGTTGTGATCGTTGGGGCGGGCTTCGGCGGACTGGAGGCCGCCACGCACCTTGAAGGAGTGGATGTCGATGTAACAATCATTGACCGGCGGAACTATCACTTGTTCCAGCCGCTGCTCTACCAGGTAGCTGGTGCGTCACTGTCACCGTCGGAGATTGCATGGCCGATCCGCTATCTGTTCCGTGACCGCCCGGAGGTGAGGACCCTCATGGCGGAGGTCGAGGGTGTGGATAAAGCTGCCCGCCAAGTGATCCTTCAGGACGGCACTCGATACCCTTACGACACCCTTGTGCTCGCTACGGGAGCGACACATGCCTACTTTGGGCATGACGAATGGTCGAAGTACGCTCCAGGCCTGAAGAGCCTGGAGGACGCAACAACCATTCGAGGCAGGATCCTGAGCGCGTTCGAGCAAGCGGAGCTCTGCAATGATCCCGAGGTTCGAGAAGCCCTTCAAACCTTTGTGATCATTGGTGGTGGGCCTACAGGTGTCGAGCTTGCCGGAACCATCGCGGAGCTGGCGCGAGGCACGCTGCAGGATGACTTTCGGTCAGTTGATCCCAGCAAAACCCGGGTATTTCTCATTGAAGCGGGTCCGCGGCTGCTTCCTGTCTTTCCTGAAAAGCTCTCCGAGTACACGAGGCGCGCCCTCGAGAAGCTTGGGGTATCCGTTTTGTTGGGGGCACCTGTCACAGAGTGCGCCTCTGATGGGGTGATGCTCAATGGCAGGAAGCTGGCGGCATCCACAATCGTCTGGGCAGCCGGAGTTCAGGCGTCTCCAGCCGCACGTTGGCTCGACACCGAATCAGATCGGGCGGGGCGCGCAATCGTCGGCCCTGATCTAACGGTGCCTGGTTCCCCCAACATCTTCGTGATTGGGGACACTGCTTCATCAGCCACTGCGAACGGAAAGACCGTTCCTGGAATCGCGCCGGCGGCCAAGCAACAAGGCAAGTACGTCGCGGGCCAGATTGAAGGGCTGATAACAGGGGCGCGGAGGACCGCTGCATTCAAGTACCGGCACCAGGGCAACCTCGCCACGATTGGACGCAGCCTTGCAGTAATCGATATGGGGAAGCTAAAGCTGAGCGGAGGAATCGCATGGTGGATCTGGAAGCTCGCTCACATCTACTTCCTTATCGGAGTGCGAAATCGCCTGAGCGTCGCAATGAGCTGGGTATGGAATCACAGCGTTGGATACAGAGGAGCTCGCATCATCCTCCGTGATAAAGCAAGCAATGCCACAAGCGGCTCATTGGATGGGAAGCTGAAATAGGGGCCAAGAAGCTCCGAATGCATACTCGCAACTGACTTCCCGAAGGAGAACACCTTGGCAGATCTATTCACAGCGAAACCAAGGGCACCCCTGGCCGAACTGCTACGACCGAAGTCTCTCGACGAGTTTGTTGGGCAGCAGCACCTGCTGGGGCCGGGGAAGCCTTTGCGTCTTGCCTTTGAAGCAAGAAGTCTGCACTCCTTCATCATGTGGGGGCCCCCGGGCGTCGGTAAGACCACCCTGGGGCGCCTCGCAGCGATGGTGACTGACAGTCACTTCATTGCGATCTCCGCCGTACTCGCCGGGGTAAAGGACATCAGGCAGGCCATTGATGATGCGCGGGCCGAACTCGACGTACGCGGTCGCTCCACGGTGCTTTTCGTCGACGAAATTCACCGGTTCAACAAGGCCCAGCAGGATGCGCTGCTACCTCACGTTGAATCAGGGCTACTCACGCTGGTGGGCGGCACCACAGAGCATCCAGGACTGGCCGTTAACTCGGCGCTGCTTTCGCGCGCGCAGGTGTACACACTTGAGCCTCTGTCTGACGCAGATCTTGAGAAGCTCTACGAACGCGCCAGACCTCACTTGCGAGGCGTTGACCTCTCCGATCCCGCATTGCAGCTGCTGAAGGGCTTCGCTGATGGTGATGGCCGCAGATTCCTGAATCTTCTCGAGCAGGTCTCAACTGCGGCCTCTGAGAAGCGGGTGGAAGAGGTGGATCTTGAGTTTGCCAAGCGCTCCACCAGCCCGTCACTGCGTCGATTCGATAAGGGTGGGGACGAGTTCTATTGGCAGCTCTCCGCGTTTCACAAATCACTGCGTGGCTCTGATCCCGACGCCTCCCTCTACTGGCTAGCGCGCATTCTGGATGGGGGCGGGGACGTGAGCCAGGTCACACGTCGAATGATTGTTATGGCAAGCGAAGATATCGGAAATGCTGATCCGGGCGCTCTGCACTTGGCCATCCACGCTGCGCAGGCGTATGAGCGACTTGGCTCTCCTGAAGGTGAAATTGTCTTGGCCCAGGCTGCGACCTATCTGGCGCTCTCCCCCAAGTCGAATGCGTCCTATGCGGCTTGGGATCTAGCAAGGGCCTTCGTCAAGGAGCACGGATCATTACCAGTTCCCATGCATCTTCGGAATGCTCCAGCGAAGCTTATGAGGCAGATGGGGTATCGACAAGCATATCGCTACGCGCATCATGAGCCAGACGGCTACGCAGCTGGACAGACGTACCTGCCGGAGGGTGTGGAGAGGCCGAACTGGTATCGGCCCACTGATCGGGGAGCTGAGCGCGCCTTGGCTGAGAGACAGGCATGGCAGCGAGCCTTGGATGAAGAGGCATCGCAAACCGAAGCCGATCCCTCTTCGGGCCAGTGATCCAGCTGAACTTAACGTCTACAACCTACAGAGACATGCACATGCCAAACGCCACATTCGGTGAAGCTTCCTGCAGTGTCGCAGCAAGCGGCCTTGTAGAGGTGCGCGGTGCGCGTGAGAACAACCTTAGAGACGTTGATGTCTCAATTCCTCGCAACGCACTGGTCGTCTTTTCCGGTGTATCCGGTTCCGGGAAGTCATCTCTTGCATTCGGGACAATCTATGCGGAAGCTCAAAGGAGGTACTTTGAGTCCGTTGCTCCCTATGCTCGACGCCTAATCGATCAAGCAGGCGTCCCTGATGTTGACTCCATCGATGGACTCCCGCCAGCGGTAGCACTGCAGCAGCAGCGTGGTGCCAGCAATGCGCGATCTTCGGTGGGTAGCGTCACCACGCTATCCAGCCTCATTCGTATGATGTATTCCCGCGCGGGAGCATATCCGGCTGATCAGCCTATGCTCTATGCCGAGGACTTCTCACCCAATACTCCCCAGGGCGCATGCGCGACCTGCCATGGCCTTGGCCATGTGTACGAGGTGACAGAGGCCCTCATGGTGCCGGATCCAAAGCTGAGCATCCGTGAGCGTGCCATTGCTTCGTGGCCACCTGCATGGCACGGGCAGAACCTTCGCGACATTCTGGTGACGCTGGGCTACGACATTGATAGACCTTGGAAGGACCTTCCCAAGAAGGACCGCGATTGGATTCTGTTTACCGAGGAGTCGCCCACTGTGCCGGTCTATGCTGGGTTCACGCCAGCGGAGACGCGTGCGGCCCTGAAGCGTAAGACTGAGCCAAGCTACATGGGAACCTTCACTGGCGCCCGTAGGTATGTCCTGCACACGTTTGCTAACACGCAAAGTGCCCTGATGAGGCGCCGCGTATCGCGATACATGGAGGGAAAGCTTTGTCCCACCTGCCATGGCAAGCGCCTTAAGGCAGAGTCGCTGTCAGTGACATTTGCGGGTGTGGACATTGGTCAATTCATGCAGATGCCTCTTGACCAACTGGCGTCCCTGCTCGAGCCCATTTCTCGAGGAGACTTCAGTGCTCATGCTGGCGGGGGGAAGGCGAACAAGGAGGCCACCCGTCGTGATCGCGCCGATAGGGCGGCCAGTGGGCGGGCGGTCCACGCGGTGTCTCCTGACGTCCGCCGCACCTCAGCGCTGTCGGAGGAGAAGCGCCTGGCCGCGCAGCGCCTCGCTAGTGGAGTGATGAGCCGAATCAGTCAGTTGCGTGGCCTTGGGCTTGGTTATCTAACTTTGGATCGCGCTACGCCGACATTGTCCGCTGGCGAGTTGCAGCGATTGAGACTCGCCACGCAGTTGAGCTCGCTGCTCTTTGGCGTGGTGTACGTGTTGGACGAGCCGTCGGCAGGCCTTCATCCCTCCGACAGCCAGGCTCTCTATGACGCCTTGGACCGCCTCCGCGACGGTGGTAATTCCGTATTTGTTGTGGAGCACGATCTGGAGCTGATGCGCCGTGCCCAGTGGTTGGTGGATGTTGGGCCTGAGGCGGGAGAGCGGGGCGGCAAAGTGCTCTACAGTGGAGAGCCGGATGGTCTTCGTGACATCGACGAGTCACGTACCGCGTTGTACCTCTTTGACAAGGTCCCGCCCCCTAGTGGCCAAGAGCGTCAAGCGAGTGGTTGGCTGGAACTTCAGGGCATCCAGCGTCACAACCTGAAGCGCATTGATGCAAAGATACCTTTGGGCATCCTCACCGCGGTGACCGGGATTTCGGGATCGGGCAAGTCCAGCCTCGTCGCCCAGGCGTTGCCGGAGCTGATGATGCTTCAACTTGGGCACGAGCCTGAGGACGACGCGGTGGAAACGGGGGCAGCAGACGGGCCAACCGTCATCGAGACGACAGGGGGACACCTCGGCGGAGATGTCGATGCTATTCAGCGTCTCGTCCAGGTTGATCAGAAGCCAATCGGACGGACGCCGCGATCGAATCTCGCGACTTACACCGGCCTTTTCGATCATGTTCGAAAGCTTTTTGCCGCAACACCAGATGCGCGGCGTCGACGTTACGACGCAGGTCGATTCTCCTTCAACGTGGCCAAGGGACGTTGTGAGACGTGCGAAGGGGAGGGATTCGTGAGCGTCGAGCTGCTGTTTATGCCTAGCGTCTATGCACCGTGCCCAACGTGCCACGGTGCGCGATACAACGAGGCTACGCTGAAGGTGCTTTGGAACGGTAAGAACATTGCAGACGTTCTGCGGATGACTGTGGAGGATGCACGTGAATTCTTTGGCGATGAGGACGCGATCGCTCGCCCACTTCAGTTGCTGAAGGAGATCGGCCTTGGATACCTTCGACTGGGCCAGCCGGCTACCGAGCTATCGGGTGGTGAAGCGCAGCGAATCAAGCTGGCCACAGAGCTTCAACGGAGCCAGCGCGGGCGGACACTGTATGTCCTGGATGAACCTACTACGGGCCTCCATGCCTCGGACGCGGATAGGCTGCTTGTGCAGCTCCAGCGGCTCGTTGATTCCGGCAATACGGTGGTCATGATCGAGCACGACATGCGTGCCGTTGCTCAGGCGGATTGGGTAATCGACGTGGGTCCAGGTGCCGGTGACGCGGGCGGGCAGATCGTGGCGGCAGGAACTCCAAAACAGGTCGCTCGCGTGAAGAGAAGCCGTACCGCCCCCTTCTTGGCTGAGGAACTCGCCCGCGCGGGTTGACCCGACGCTCTTCTGGCCACCATGAGCGTCCCTGGCGCTCATGGTGGCCAGATCCCGTATCAGAGAGCGGCCAAGCGACTCGGCGTTAGCGCTTCCCTGCTTTGGATGGCGTTAGGGCCGAGGTGGGGGAGGGCGTCATCTGCATAAGGCTCGGTAGTGCTCCGACGGCGGAATGGAGTGCATCGAAAACTACTCTGACGCGAGGTGAGACTGGGCCGCGTTGTGGCCGATAGACGTACAAGCCCCACGGGGCAGGATCGAATTCTTCCATCACACGCTGCAGAACACCTGACTGAATGAGTGGGGCAGCCATGTAATCAGCAAGTTGGGCAAACCCCAAGCCCGCAATGACCCCTGCCATCTCCATGTCGGCATTGTCTGCAATGAAGGCCGGTGCTGTCGGCGCCACCTGTACGCCTCCAGCCAGGTACCAGGGCCAGGGCCTGCCTGTATTGATGTCCACCGACGCAACCAGTGGAAACCGCGAGAGCTCGCTAGTCTCCGCTGGTGCTCCGATTCTCTCTACAAGTGCGGGGGAGCCAACGATGTGCAGTCGCATCTCTCCTGCCTTCTTCGCAATGAATCTGCTATCACGCATGAAGCCGACGCGGATTCCGACATCGATCCCTTCATCGACAGCGTCTGCAACCCGATCGCTTAAGCGAACGTCCAAGACAATTCCCGGGTGACTTTGGGTCACTGTATCCAAGGCGGCAAGAACTGCCCTGGAGCCCATGCTGTGAGGGGCACTAATTCGGACTGTGCCCACAATCTGTGAGGCCGTCGCCTTGGTTCGCGGGCGCCACAGCTTGTCTAAGCCCTCAAGCGCCGGCCGCAGCTGATGTAAGAGATCCTCCCCAAAG
This sequence comes from Stenotrophomonas maltophilia group sp. Smal13, assembly GCF_030236855.1. Taxonomy (NCBI): domain Bacteria; kingdom Pseudomonadati; phylum Pseudomonadota; class Gammaproteobacteria; order Lysobacterales; family Lysobacteraceae; genus Stenotrophomonas; species Stenotrophomonas maltophilia group sp. Smal13. Next base: position 15,169 of record NZ_JASJSQ010000049.1, on the reverse strand, counting down.
GCCGTGATGCGAACCTGGCGTGTGCTTCGGTGGAACAACAGCTCCCCGTAATGACTTTCAAGGGCCTGTATCGCTCGGGTGATGGCCTGAGGAGAGCTTCCCAGTCGAACAGCGGCCTCACGAAAGCTCGGCGCCTCAGCCGCGGCCCTAAACGTCTTTAGAAGATCCAGCTCGCTGTTCATCTCAAGGCCCCCGTGGTCGTTGGGCTCATATTATTCCATTTTAGGGAATTATGAAATCCTATCAATTCCATATACAACAATTCTCCAGGTCTCCAGAATTCCTCCACACCCTCACCTGACCGGAGAACCTGATGAGCAAGTTCAACTACATCGAAGAGTACTACCAGGCATTCAACCGCGGTGATCGCGACGCGATGCTCTCGATGCTCACTGATGACGTTGTGCACGATCTAAATCAGGGGAATCGCGAAGTAGGGATCGACGCATTCCGCGCGTTCCTGAGCCGCATGGATTCCTGCTACAGCGAGCAGCTTCACGACATCGTGGTGATGTACAGCAGCGATGGTGCGCGTGCCGGCGCGGAGTACGTGGTGCACGGACTCTACCACCACACGGACGAAGGTCTCCCTGCAGCGGCAGGGCAGATCTATGTTCTTCCCGGTGGCGCGTTCTTTGACATCCGTGATGGAAAGATTGCGCGCGTTACCAACTACTACAACCTGGAGGACTGGATTTCCCAGGTCCACAAGGCGCCCTGAAATGGCTACCAACGTGCGAGTAGAGGTACTGGTCGGCACCGAAATCGAGGACTGGCTCGATCGCGTCGCTCAGCTGCGGATCGAGATATTCAGTAGCTATCCCTACCTGTACGAAGGAGACATGGACTATGAGCGTCACTACCTCCGCAACTATGCGACGTCTGACGGGGGCATCGTTGTCCTGGCCAGGGATGGAAGGGACGTTGTAGGTGCATCGACTGGCCTTCCTTTGTTGAGCGCCGATGCCGCTTTCATTCGTCCCTTCCAGGAGCACGGTCCCCGGCCAGAAGAAGTCTTCTACTGCGGGGAGTCCGTACTGAGGCCGGAGTACAGAGGAGCTGGCTTGGGCCACGTCTTCTTTGATCGAAGAGAGGAGCAAGCCCGACGAAAGGGCTTCAAGTGGTCTTCTTTCGCGTCGGTGGTTCGGTCGGAGACTGATCCGCTTAGGCCACCTGGATATCGAAGCAATGAAGGCTTCTGGACTCGCCGTGGGTATGCACAACAGAGCGCGATGAAGGTCGCTCTTCCCTGGCGGCAGCATGGGGCCACGCACGAAACCGAGCAGACACTTTCACTTTGGCTCCGTTCCTTGGAGGACGTTACATGAAGATTGCAGCAGCTAAGTACGTGATCGGTCGTCCGAAGACCTTTGCCGAGTTCGCTGCGCGCCAGCGCCGAATTCTGAATGACGCAAGGGAACAAGGAGTTGAGCTTGCAGTACTTCCGGAATACCTGTCGCTGGAACTGGGTTCGACTCTTCCAGAAGCTCTTCAGCTTAGCCTGAGGTCCACCCTGGAGTCGCTCCAGATCTATCAGAGCGCATGGTGTGAGCTCTATAGCACCTTGGCTGTCGAACTGGGAATGACCATCCAGGCAGGAACGTTCCTCACCGCAACATCCCATGGGATGTATCGCAACCGTGCCTGGTGGTTCACAGCTGATGGTCGCAGCGGATGGCAGGACAAGCTTCAGCTTACTGGCTTCGAGAAGCAGGCAGTTGTCATCGAGCCTGGCGATCGCATCGCGGCGTTTGAGCAGGACGGAAAGCGTGTCGGGATTGCGGTTTGCTATGACAGCGAATTTCCGCTTCCTGTTCGCCTCCAGCAGGAGGCAGGGGTGCGCTTGCTGTTGGTGCCAAGTTGCACCGACACCGACGCCGGTGCCACCCGTGTCGATGTTGGGTGCCGAGCGCGAGCGCTTGAGAATCGGATGTTCGTGGCAAAGGCGGTCACCGCCGGCGTCGCCGACTGGAGTGAAGCGCTTGATGTCAACACCGGTGAAGCAATGATCCTCTCACCGATGGACCATGGCTTCCCCAGTGACGGCGTGCTCGCAGCGACCTCCGACGATCAGGAGTGGGCGATTGCTGACATTGACTTCGCAGCGCTCGAAGCAAGCCGTGCACGAGCGCAGGTAGCCGTCGACAAGGATTGGGATGGTCAGCTCCGCTTCCATTCCGTTGAGGTCCTGAACTAACCAACGTCTAGATGCCTGAGCCATGAAGTGCTCGTGGGCGTCGCTGGCAACTCAAATACCTGGGGAATCAAAATGCATCGTATTGTCATTGTTGGTGGTGGGGCCGGAGGGCTGGAGCTGGCTACGCAGCTGGGCCGGAAGCTCGGGCGCTCAGGGCGAGCAAAAGTCACTCTTGTCGATGCTCGGATGACGCATCTGTGGAAGCCACTTCTTCACGAGGTTGCCTCAGGCGCGTTGGATGCCGCAGAAAGTGAGCTCAACTATCTCGCCCAGGCTAGCTGGAATCACTTCCAGTTTCAGTTGGGGCGGATGACGGGTTTGGATCAGAAGTCCAGAAAGATCGAGCTTGCCCCACTGTACGATGAGGAGGGCAACGTTATTGCGCCCCGTCGCTCGATCTCCTACGACACCCTGGTGATCAGCGTGGGTAGCGGAACGAACGACTTTGGAACTCCCGGTGCAGCGGATCATTGCCTGTTCCTGGACGATCCCGATGCCGCCATTGCTTTCCAGAAGCGGCTGCTGAGCGAGTACATGGGCGCGCAAGCGCGTGGCAAGTCAGAAACACTGGAGGTTGCGATCGTCGGCGCCGGTGCCACCGGTGTCGAGCTGGCTGCCGAGTTGCGTGATGCTGCGAGGCAATTTAGCGCTTATGGGCTGGACAAGATCTCTCCCGAGAATCTAAAGATCACGCTTATCGAGGCTGGTCCGCGAGTGCTGCCAGCTCTGCCAGAGCGCGTGAGCCTGCCGGTAGCCGAGCGACTTGTACATGAAGGCGTTCGTGTCATGTGTGGCTCGGCTGTCACCCTGGTGGATGAAGAGGGCCTGCAACTCGCCAATGGCATCAAGGTTGCTGCGAGGCTGAAGGTATGGGCGGCGGGCATCCGTGCTCCCGTCTTCCTTGCATCCCTCGGGAACCTCAAGACCAATCGCATCAACCAGCTCGAGGTATCTGAAACGCTGCAGACAACGCAGGATCCGAAAATCTTCGCATTCGGGGATTGTGCAGCCTGCCCGAATGGACACAGCGGTACAAACGTGCCTCCAAGGGCACAGGCCGCTCATCAGCAGGCTCACTTCCTTGCGCTGGCAATTGCCCGCCGTATCGAGGGGCGCCCGCTGCCCAGCTTCACCTATCGGGACTATGGATCGCTGGTGTCCCTGTCGAGGGAGGGCGCCGTTGGCACGCTGATGGGCAACCTCATGGGGTCATTCAAGGTCGAGGGCTGGCTGGCCAGGATGTTCTACATCTCACTGTATCGCATGCATCAGAGGAGCCTGTTCGGTACACGGCGGGTGGTTGCTCGCATGCTGGCAGACGCATTGGGACGGAGTACGGAGCCCCGCCTCAAGTTGCATTGATGCGGGCGAGCTGGGGGGCGGAGCTGTGAGTTAATAATTCCAAGGATAGGAATTATGAAATCCAATCTATTCCATATACAGCAATCCATCGAAGTCCAATACTTGGTCCCAACAGCTCGCCAAGAAGAATGCTGTAGGCGCATTCGACCTGATTGAAACGCGTTCTAGAGCCGGCGCCAGGGGCGGCGCGCCCGATGTTCCACTGATCAAGCTCGCCCCAAAGACCGTTGTCGCACTTATCTCGTTACACCCAAGGAGAACTCACATGAAATCCCGTGCAGCCGTTGCATTCGGTCCCGGTCAACCGCTCGAGATCGTCGAAATCGATGTTGCTCCGCCGAAGAAGGGCGAAGTACTGGTGAAGATCACCAGCACCGGTGTCTGCCATACCGACGCATTCACCCTGTCGGGCAATGACCCTGAAGGCCTGTTCCCGGTGGTGCTGGGCCATGAAGGCGCCGGCATCGTTGTCGAAGTGGGCGAGGGCGTGACCAGTGTGAAGCCCGGCGATCACGTCATCCCGCTGTACACCGCAGAATGCGGTGAGTGTCTGTTCTGCAAGAGCGGCAAGACCAACCTGTGCGTTGCCGTACGCGCCACGCAGGGTAAGGGCGTGATGCCTGATGGCACCAGCCGCTTCAGCTACAACGGCCAGCCGCTGTATCACTACATGGGCTGCTCGACCTTCAGCGAGTACACCGTCGTGGCCGAAGTCTCTCTGGCCAAGATCAATCCGGAAGCGAATCCGGAGCACGTCTGCCTGCTCGGTTGCGGTGTCACCACTGGCATTGGTGCGGTGCACAACACGGCCAAGGTGCAGGAAGGTGACAGCGTGGCCGTGTTCGGCCTCGGTGGCATCGGCCTGGCGGTGATCCAGGGTGCTCGTCAGGCGAAGGCTGGTCGCATCATCGCAGTGGACACCAACCCGTCCAAGTTCGAGTTGGCCAAGCAGTTCGGCGCAACCGAATTCGTGAACCCGAAGGATTACGACCGTCCGGTTCAAGAAGTCATCGTTGAGATGACCGGCTGGGGCGTCGATCACAGCTTCGAGTGCATCGGCAACGTCAATGTGATGCGTTCTGCGCTGGAGTGTGCACACCGCGGCTGGGGCCAGAGCGTTGTCATCGGTGTGGCCGGTGCTGGTCAGGAGATCTCCACCCGTCCGTTCCAGCTCGTGACCGGTCGTCGCTGGATTGGCAGTGCCTTCGGTGGTGTGAAGGGCCGTAGCCAGCTGCCTGGCATGGTCGAAGACGCCATGCGGGGTGAGATCGATCTGGCTCCGTTCGTGACCCATACGATGGGCCTGGAAGCAATCAACGAAGCCTTCGAACTCATGCACGAAGGCAAGTCCATTCGTACTGTCATCAACTACTGATGCACCGCAGCACCGGGCAACCGGTGCTGCACTTCCAACAATAGGAGTTTAAGTCCATGCAACACCAAACTATCCATCCCTCGGTCGATTCCGGCGTCGTTGCCGGAACCGCCGGCTTCAAGGGCGGCACGCTGAAGTGCCTGTGCTCTGACAAGCCGGTTGAGATCTCCGTCGCAAGCAATGTGGCCCACAACCACGCCTGTGGTTGCACCAAGTGCTGGAAGCCGGAAGGCGCCATCTTCTCCGTGGTCGGTGTCGTTCCCCGCGATACCGTTTCGATCACGGCGAACGCCGACAAGCTGGCGATTGTCGATCCGGCTGCGACCATCCAGCGCCACGCGTGCAAGGACTGCGGTGTCCACATGTTTGGCCGCATCGAGAACAAGTCCCATGCCTTCTACGGCCTGGATTTCATTCACGTTGAACTGTCCGAACAGAAGGGCTGGGAAGAACCGCGCTTCGCCGCATTCGTGTCTTCGATCATCGAAGGCGGCGGCGCAAGGCCGGAACAGATGGACGGCGTCCGTAGCCGCCTGAAGGCTCTGTCCCTGGAGCCGTACGACGTGTTGAACCCGCCGCTCATGGATGCGCTGTCCGCGCATGCTGCACGACTCAGCGGCGTTCTCTCCTAAGTAGTGTAAATGCCGCCCCTTGCATGCAAGGGGCGGTACTTCCTGACAGTACGCCACCGGCGTATACATTTTCGCTCAGAGCCTGGAGTCTTCGACCATGTCCTTGCTTCCCCCCAACGCAATGCACGAGCGGACTCTGCAGGGCGTACAGAGCACCGGCAACGCACGGGCAATTACGAAGGCCGCGACTCTCACTGCGGTCATGATGTCCGTCGAAATTGCTGGAGGATGGGCCTTCAACTCGATGGCTCTTCTCGCAGATGGCTGGCACATGAGCTCTCACGTGCTGGTACTCCTGTTCGCACTTTCTATCGCTTGGTACGCTGAGCGGAATCAGAGCCGCCCAGAGCGCGCGGCTCGGGTGCTAGCGGTTGAGCTCATCGCGGCGAGCGTAAGCGCGATGATCATGCTTTGGATTGCCGCTTCGATGGCCTATGAATCGACGGAGCGTCTCCATGCGCCAGAGGCTGTTCAGTACTCAGAAGCGCTTGCCATCGCCGTTGCGGGTTTGATTACAAATATATTCTCAGCGCGGTGGCTACATTCTGCCTACCATCGCGAAGGTGCTGCGGTTGATCATTGCCACGTTCCGCATGAGCGCCATGCTGACGAGAAGGGGCCCGGTGCGCGCAGGAGTCCCAATCTTCGTGCGGCCTATCTTCACGTCGCTACGGACACCGCTGTAACGGCACTCGCAATTACTGCACTTGTCGTGGGGATGATCTGGGACGTGACATGGCTGGACTCAGTCACAGGCCTCATCGGCGCGTCGGTTGTCGCAGTCTGGGCCATTAGATTGCTTCGTAGCTCCATTTCGGCGTGGACAGGTCGGCGTAAGTAGCTAGTGCGGTGGTGCCTCCGTGCTCAGCACGGAGACTAGCCCTGCGATTGGGAGCCTTCCACAAAACTCGCTGTGACCGGAGTCATTCCTGGACGCATCTGGCGAGCCCGCCGAGCGCCTATGCCCCACCTCACATGATGCGGAGTTGCTGGCGGGGTGGCCATTCTCTCAGTCAGAGATCAACAAACTGACTGTGATTCTGAAACGTCCATCTTGAGCGGCTGACGTTGCTTCGCAGCGAGGTGACGTGCCCTTCAGTCTAGGTCAGCACCTGGGGCGCCGGCTGTTGCTGCACTTAGAGAGGGCCTGGACGATCTCTTGCTCAGGCGAACGTCTTGGCGAGCCCAAGAGCGCTAGATACTGCTGCAGGGATGCGCCGCCTTTGAAAGCAATTGGCGTGCGGCCGGCTGATGGCCTGGTGTATGGCTCAAACCCCTTCCTCCGGGTCTACTGCGACAGCGCATTAGATCTTCAATTGAACCTCACATTGAGTCCAATGGCAGCAAGCCCATGAAAAGACTGGCGCTTAGTCGGTTGTCTGTGATGGCGGCACTTGTGTTCCTAGCCGCTGCCCGAGCCCCGGTGGCCCAGGCGGCCGAACAATGTGGCCCGGACGCGATGCGCGACCACCCGCCGCATATCAGCTTCCGCGCCGACAACGACCTGTTTGGTGGCCGCCACCAGGACCAGGGCTATACCAACGGCGCGCAGCTGACCCTGGTCTCGCCCAACCTGGTCGACTACACCGACGACCCCTGCCTGCCGCGCATGGCGCGCTGGGTGAACCAGTACCTGGAAGGCCTGCACCCGGGCAGGTTCGAACAGCAGAACATGATCTTCAGCATCGGCCAGGGCATCTTCACCCCCACCGACCCGACCCGCCGCGACCTGATCGAGGACGACCGGCCCTACGCCGGCGTGCTGCTGGCCAGCTTCGGCTTCAACGCGCGCAGCGGCGACCGCCTGCAGACCACCCAGCTGGCCGTGGGTGTGGTCGGCCCCTGGGCACAGGGCAAGCAGGTGCAGGACGCGGTGCACAACATCCTGGGCGACAAGAAGTTCGAGGGCTGGGACAACCAGCTGCACAACGAACCGGTGTTCATGCTGACCCATGAGCGCATGCGGCGCTGGCCGGCCGATGCCAGCGTCAATGCCGGCGGCTGGGGCTGGGATGCGATCAGCCACTACGGCGGTGCGATCGGCAACCTGGAAACCAAGTCCAATGCCGGTGGTGAAGTGCGCTTCGGCTGGAAGCTGCCCGACGACTTCGGCAGCACGCCGCTGCGTCCGGCCGGTGAAAACACCGCGCCGACCCGTGGTGGCCGCCCCAGCGGCTGGTCCTGGCACCTGTTTGCGACCACCGACGCGGCATGGGTAATCCGCGACATCACTCTGGACGGCAATACCTTCCGCAACAGCCACAGCGTGGACAAGCGCCACGTGGTCGCCCAAGGCGGCTACGGCATCGCGGTGATGCGCGGGCGCTGGAAATTCGCAATGGCGCGTTACCACAGCACCCGGGAGTTCTATGGCCAGCGCCAGTCGCCGGTGTTCGGAAGCTTCACTATTAGCCGCTCGCTATAGTAGATGGCGACGATCGCGGGTGTTCGACCATGCAATGTCCTTGAGTGCAGTACCTCGCAGAGCGACTACAGAAGTAACGCGGGAGTGCATGATGGAGAGTACTGAATGATGCTAATCACCAAGCTCGTCGTAGTCATCGTCGCGCTTGCCGCTGGGATCAAGGTGATTGATTGCTGTGTCGTGTGGGCAGCGCGACGAAGGCTGGAGAAACTTCAGAAGCAAAAGGCTCCGGCCCCATCGAGATCTCCTTTACCCGATGCCCTGGTGGTCTACTACTCTCGCTCTGGGCACACCGCCTTAGCCTCTAGTTATCTGGCGAACCAGTTACACGCCGATCTGCGTGCTGTCGAAGCATTTGACTACTCATTGGGCTTGGCCGGGTGGGTGAATGCTATGGCTGATGGGGGTCTTGATGACGCGTGGATAAATCCCGCGTGGATGGATCTAGCTCCCTATGACGCTATCTATTTGGGAACACCCATCTGGCGTGGTTGCCCAGCGCCGCCGGCTTGGGAGTTTGTTAGGAGCAACATGTTCCCTGGGAAAAAGGTCGTACTAGTCACTACATCCAGAGGATCATGGAAGCAGTCAGCTATTGAGCTCCTTGGGCGAGAGATAGTTCGACGAGGTGCGCGATCATTCGAGCATCGGCCTTTGGCGCGCAAGCGTGCCTGGTTCAGAAGATCGGACCCAGATGATCTCAGAATTACGGATCTGATGTGACCGACCTACCATGAATGCCCCCGGCCAATGCTGCGTTTAGTCGGCACCCCTCGCCTTAGCTAGCGCTATGCCAATCGCCGCGTCGCCCCTTGCTGCACGCTCGTCAACGGCCTAGGGCCGTCCCGAGAGTTTCGTGAGGTGGTTTCATTCGCGATTGTCGAGCCGTCCGTTAGACAACGCATGCTGGAGAGCAATCGCAACCTGCGTCGCGGCGTAGACCCAATCGTTGTCTTCTTCGTACGGATCCACTTCCGAATCTTCTTTGCCACCATGGAAGAGGTTGTTGCGGACTTGCCGCATGGCTTCCACCAGCGCGACCGCATCCGATTCGGCATCCAATGGGCAGGGGCAAAAGCGGGCCACCAAGTTCCCGTTCTCTTCAATAATCATCTGCTTCATGGGGCGCTCATCGCGTTGACAGAGAAGGCGCGCACGCGCCGACTCAGGAACCTCTGACGCGAAATCGTCGCCCAACTTTCGGACGCGCTCTTGCACCTTGCGCCAAGCCACGTCGGACGTCGGTTGCCCCGTCCGGTCTTTCCGGAAGAAGTCCCCGTGCCGTCGGAGCTGGAATTCCAGTTTGCTCACGGTCTTGAGAAGGTCGTAGGCGAGATTGGCGCTTACCGGCATTTCAGCATTCTATGTGAGTAGTGTGAGGTCCGAATCGCAAACTGCCACAGCGAAGGCACAAGGACCACCAAGAAATGGCGCTACTTGAGAGCCGCCTATCACGCGGGAGGATGTCATCCTGTAGGCCGGGCGTCGCACCTCATCTAGATTCTTGACCTATAACCGCTTCGGGCTGGCAACGCAGGTCGGCAGTGACTTGGGGCAACTTTGCCTAGACACCGCTAAGAATACTTGGACGGGGTTCGCGTGAAGGCCGCGCTTACGATTCGCCTCTCAGTAGTCGTCCATTGATTGCAGGTGAGTGCTGCGCTTCGACTTGGTGGCTGTCGAGTCTAGGTCGGGTTCATCTCCGTTCACCGTTACCCACTCGATGAGAGGGCCCAGGTCGGATTGGCGGCGGGCTTCCGCATACAGCTTGCTATAGGCGGCCATGGCGTATATCGGCGACAGCATGAGCTCCGCTGCCAAGGCGAAGACATCGGACTCGGGTGGCAGCGACACAGTGGTGAAGGCGTCGCTGTCGGCATCGGTGTGGCGCTCAGCCAGCGCATCCAGAAGACGCCGACGGAGTGCTTGCTGGAAGGGGCTATGGGTGGGATTAGGACACCTCAGGCCGTCTTCGACCGGAACCCAGGTGTCCAGTGACCAGGCGGGGGCGAGCACTTGCGGGGTTGCCGCGTCGTCAATCCCCTGTGCATTACCCTTCAGAGTGCCCATAGCCTGGACAGAAAGCCGATTTCGCAACAACCAGCGGTCATCAACCGAACGCTGCCAGAGAGTCCATAGACTCCCACCGGACCGCCATTGGCCGATCTCCTCGAACAGTTCGGAGGCCAGTCCGCCTCGCGCCTCCAGCTTTGAGGCAAGGCTCCATGAGGCCGCCAGCGCGGGTGGGTTACGGAGCGGATGGGCCACGTTCGACAGGCCTAGCCATTGCGCGAGCACCGCAAAATCGGATAGACCCTCCCTGATTTCCTTAGGAACGGCTGCAACGCATTGTCCAACGCTATCGATGTGCTGCCCGCCCCGCTGGAAGGCAGCGAGGGCCGCGTACAAGGCCCACATCGGGCTGGCCATTGCTTGCTCGGTTGATGGCACCGCCACCTCACGGCCGACTGTAAGCTGCGCTCGCGCCGCCTCCGTCGCAAGCCCGATCGGATCGAACAGCAGTGACGCACTTCCCATTCGGATCAGATGGATGGAGGCAGTCGCCAAGTCGAGCATTCGTGCGCCCTGAGTGTCCACCATCGGAGGGGTTGGCGGAGCTGAGGTACAGTCAAGGTAGATCTCGGTACGCCACCCCTTAATCACCGGGACGACCAGTCCGTCTTCATTCGACTCGCCCCAAGGGCTGGCCGTTCGCAGTGCGAGGCTGCCAGCTGTTGCTGCTAATTTGAGGTAGGCGTAGCCGAGCCTGTCGTCCGTACCACTGTGGATGAGGCGCTCCTCCAAGGTTGCCCCTACAATGGAACTGAGGTGCCACTGCCGCCACGGTGGCGCGGGGTTTAGAGCCCCGTCGGGACTGAAACTGGAGTCGCGCGCGAAGACAAAGACCTCACCGATTTCGCTGAGATCGCGGCTTGGCTCCGTCGGAATCATCGAGTATTCAGCGGCATGAAGGGACTGATATTCGTGCGTGGTTGACGTGCCGATGACGGGCGCAGCCGCGGAAAATTCGGGCCCGGGCAACCGCTGGTCGAGGGGCGCATCCGCCACAACGAACAGCGATTGCGTCGATTCGGCCCCGACGTGCACCAGGGCTTTGTAGAGTCCCGGAGCTAAGGACAGCGAGACCACTCCCGTACCGATGCTGACACGAGCGTAGCTAGCATCGAGCACCGTGATCTGCGCGTTGGGATTGTCCGTCCTCAACACCACCGGCTGCGCAGCAACCTGGTCGGTTCGCAAAGCGGGCATGTCGATAGGTGCAGCAACGGGAGGGGTGTTGCCTGCAGCTGGCAGCACCGGGTAGGGAACCTCGAAGGCGAGGTCGGGTAGATTCCCTGGTGTAACGACGAGATGCAGACCCGGGGTCAGCTCCACGATGGGATGCTCGAGCTGGCGAAGCTGGCTACTGCGTAGCTGCCCATTTGGCGCCATGTCGGTGGGCGGCGCGGGTGGGTAAGGAGAGATGTCAGGATCCGGTTGCCGGTCGATGGCCGCGGATTTAGCAATGATGCGGCTCAGGTCGACGGCAACCCGGCGTGGGAGCGCGGAAGCTGGCGCCGACGCCGGGCGCTGATATATTCGAATCCGCTTCGTTGCGGGAGTCAGTGGTGGCGTGTATCCGGTTTCCTGTTCGTAGCGATCGGCCCATAGCACTTGGAAGTAGTCCGCGACGGCGCGATCCGTCACCCATCCGTCGGCGTCAGGCGGTGCGCTGCGCAGCGCGTCCAGTAGGACGCTAGTGAACAGGCCGCGAGACTGCCCGGCCGGGCCAATGTTGCGCTCAAAGGACTGACGTCCCCGCGGCGCTCCATACGCCTGGAACAATCGGACGTGTGCCGTTCGTTGCCGGTCCGGCGGGGTCCAAGTCGGTTCGAGCACCTGGCTCGCCTTGAGTACGTCCTGGCAGCAGTCCGTTACCAGGATGATTTCATCAAAGAAACCCGCGTTGGCGATTTTCGACGCATAACGTAGGACGGCGATATGCGCCGTATCGCCGTTTTGCGCGACGGCCGAGAATAGTGCCGGGTCGTGGATCGTCGAACCTGCTGTGAACCCGTGTCCGGCGAAGAACAGATACAAGCGCTGTCCAATGCGGTCATGCCATCCGTTCGGGGTGCGCAGCCATAGATTAAGCGCCTTCTTGAGCTCCTTCTCGGTCGGGTTTGCGTCGTCCGGGGTCGCTGCCACGCCATAATCCTGCGACCGTATGACTTGGATACGTCGGGTGTCCAGGTCGCCGTACTCCGGATCGAGGAGCCATTGCCGGAACTCTTCGCCATCGTTCTCAGGTCCATGGAGGTCACTCAGGCCGGGATAGCGGTTAATTGTCAGCACGATCGCGTAGTGATCATCTCGCGGCATGTCCACATCTCTCCCTGTTGCGTACACAAGGGCACCTTTGGCGTGCTCTCGAAGATGTCACCATCCGCCGAGGAGGCTCTCAACGCTGAGCAGCGTATCTTCGTCGTCGTCGAAAGCTCCGTGATCAATGCTTGTGCTGTTCAAGCCTGCTGTCTGTCCTTGGGACTTGGACCAGATCGTACGGTTCGGTGCAGCTCCGAGCCACGCGCGGACTGCACCTATTTCGGGAAACTTGCTATCTGAGTAGATGTGGTGCCAAGCGAAGAAGCGTTCCATGCCCAGCAGCGGCATGTCCGGTTCGTCGACGAGCGTTCCGTCGGAATTTTGGCGCGATTCGAGGACACCCGACACCAGATAGAGGAGGGAGCTGGGATAGATGAAGCGCTTCCAGTCCTGCCCATTGGGAAATTTAGAGTCGTCTCCGACGACCTGATCGTCCCGTTCGAATTCATCGCGCATGCCAAACAAGCGGAAGTGACGGATGCGATCGCCATGTTGGGTGATCGTGGCGGCAAAGCGCTCGTAGGTGATGGCGGGCGCCAGGAACACGACGTCGAATGCAATCTCGGCCGGCAGAAGCTCTGATGCCTTGTCAAGCCAATTGGCGATGTAGACGGCGCCAGTGCTGTGGCCGACTAGAGTGATCCTCGATAGCAGCCCTTCAGAGGCATGGGCGGCACGCAGCCGCTCCAGCAGCGCAGTTCCGGCATACAGGTCGGAGCCGTCGCCGAACGCATCGAGTGAGTCCTGCTTCATGCGGTTCCACTGGAGTGCCTTGCCCCATTCATTGAGTCCACTGCCACCAAAATGAACACCACGCAACACTTCCTCTACGACCGTTGCATACAGGCCGTGATCGCGTTGATCCGCGTACCGACGCAGAACACCCTGCAGGATGCGCTTCACCAGAAGGGCAACTTTGAACCAGACGATCAACCCGCGGCCTCCCTCGATCCCGGCGACCTGCGTTGATACCGCCTGCGAGAACGGGGTATCTCGAACGCTCGCTCCTCCCCCGATGAATGCATCGCGTGCTTCGTCTAACGCGGTTGGCAGGGTTTGCATGGCGACCACAAACTCGCTGTCGGTTTGCAAGTCGGCTTCGATCTCGGCGTCGTCGATCAGCGCACTCGCCGCACGCGCACCTGAGGGCCCAACTACAGGTTTGAAATCACGGTAGGGCACGTGATTGCGACTGGGATCGCTCCAATATGTATCAACTGCCTGGCGGACCTTCTCTGCATCGACGTTGCCCGGCGTGATGGTCCGGGCGCCGTTGCTACCTCCCAAGCGGCGGAGCGCGTGCTCTAGCGCCTTGCGCACCAGATTCTTGAATACCGGCTCATCCGGCAGCTCGCGCAGGTTGTTGCGGATCGTTTCAACGAAACCCGACTCCCACACGGAAAAAACCGGATAGGCCGATTGAGAAAAGCGCCCCTCAAGTCGCTGGGCAATACCGATACCCGCGGCCTTGTCGACCAGGCCCCCGTGAAAGTAAAGCAGCAAATGACCACGCCCGTCCTTACGAAGCGCCGTGACGATAGCGTCGATATCCTCTGGCTTCGTATCGGTTCCGGCACCGATACAGCCGTTGCGACTGTGGATTTGATGCAGACTGCCCATACCTAGCCCCCTGTGACCAGAATGATGCCAACCCAGAGTGCCATGAGTTTATGAAGTGGGCAATCAGTAATCGCCTAGGTAGGGATTGGTCACCTCAATGCCGAGTAAGCGAAGGGCTAGAGTTGAATGCCCCGGACCATGCCGCAGCTGGGGCGGTAGTTTGCATTTGGCGCTCGATCGATAGGGACACGAGGGCACGGCTCATCGACCGGATCATTGAGGTACAGACGGAGAATTGGCTTTGAATGCCAATGGCGTCCATCTGATACGGTTGCTATGTAGGGTAGCTACCCAGGCAGGGGTAGCGCGGTATCCGTGCCGGGCCTCAAGTTTGGCTACGATCATGCCATCCGCTAATTCAGCTCGCCAAATAGCCACGGTTGGATCGCGGTTGGATCGTCGACGCAGAGGTGAAATTCGTTCGGCGGCTCCTTCTCTGCATCGGTGGCGCAGCGCAGCTCATGTAGTCGGTATTGGAGTAGTGCTGCACGGGTTCTTAACCTGTAGGCTGCCTTACCTCCGAAATACTCGATACGCACCATATCCTTCTGATCTGGTGTCAGATGCGGATGGGGGACGATCGACAGCTCTACCTGTGTCTGCCAGGCGGCGTCCTGGCTAGGCTCGGCCCGCTCTGGCCGAGGATCAGCCAGCTGTTTCAAGCCGCTCAGCCGATTTATAGACAGGTCCAGGAAGCGTCCGGCTTCCGCCTCGTCCTCGGCGATGACAAATGCGCGAACATGCCAGCGCCTGCCTGCCTGCACCAGCGCATGAGGGAACAGTCGTTTGGTGCGAGGTGCTGGGTTGCGCATGGAACGGTGCTCGCCAACGAGCCCCTTGCCCTCTCTGCAGGCACGATTAAGCAGTGCGAAGTGGCGTCGTTCAACGCCGCCGAGGATAAGCTGGGAGCTCTCGATAAAGCCTGTAGCTTCCTGGGGGCGCTCAAACGCAAGGTACTCTTCGATCAGCCCTTCGGTTAGGAGGGGTCTGAAGCCAGACATCGCCACGTATCCGCGCACATGGCTTCGGTACTCAAGGCCGCCTCCATTGAGTTCAGCATATTGGGTTAACAATCGACTTACCGTGGTGATATGCAGATCAAACACTTGGCGTACTCGCTCATTGGTGACTTGCCCCTCCCAGAGGAGCAGCGTTTCGATGGCTCGAAGTGT
>NZ_JASJSQ010000048.1:27129-38809 GCF_030236855.1 Stenotrophomonas maltophilia group sp. Smal13 | reverse complement strand
GCCGTTGGCCGTCACCTCCTCCTTTACTTTGCCCAGACCCCTGCCCACCCCGACGAGGCTCGGCGTGCGGTGAGCAGAGCGCAGCGCTCGCGACAGCGTCTCAATGAGGCGCCGACGAACTCCGAACGCGGGGCGGATGCCCTTGCGTACGAAGTAAAGGGGGAGGTGACGGCCAACGGCCGGCGCCGGAGGACATTCGTACGCAAGGGCATCCGCCCCGCGCCACTATGATTCAATCCGCCGCACGCGATGCAGAAACCGCTCAGCGCCCGCGACCACCGTGCCAATGCTGGTGCCACGCCTGGAACATCAGCACGTTCCACAGGTGCGTGTGCCACTTGCGCTCGCCACGCAGGAACGCCTCCCAGATACCGCGCACGCGCGCAACATCGAAACACCCCTGGTTGCGCAACAGCTGCGGGTCCAGCAGCGCCTCCGCCCAATCGCGCAGCGGGCCCGCCAGCCAACGCGCCATCGGCGGGCCAAAACCGCGCTTGGGGCGGTACACCAGCGGTTCCGGCAGGTAGCGCGCCAGCAGGTGCTTGAGGATCCGCTTGTGCTCACCATCGTGGTACTTCAGGTGCTGCGGCAGGCGCCAGGCCAGACGCACCACCTCCATGTCCAGCAGCGGCGCACGCGTCTCCACGCCCGCCGCCATGCCCGCACGATCGACCTTGGCGAGGATGCCCTCGGCCAGATCCATGCGGAAATCCAACAGCTGGATGCGCGCCTCGGCCGGCAGCGCGGTGTCCTGCTGCTGGAAGATCGTCATCGGCTCACGTGCGCCCAGCACCACCTGCGCCGGCTGCCGCCAGCGGGTGACACGTTGCAGGTAATGCCCTTCCACATCGTTGGCGGCAACCTCGGCCACCAGCGCACGCCAACCGCCCAGACGGCCACGCTCGACGTTCATGCGGTTGCCACTGCGCCGCGCCAAGTCACGCACCCAGTCCGGCAAGCCACCGCACAGGCGTGCATTGCGCAGTGCGCGGCCATAGCTGGGATGACCGAAGAACAGTTCATCGCCACCGTCGCCGGTCAGCGCCACCGGCTTGCGCGCGCCCAGCAGTTCACTGGCCAGCAGGGTCGGCAGCTGCGAGGCATCGGCGAAGGGCTCGCACCAGACCTGCGGCAGGCGCTGCAGCAGATCCAGGCCCTGGCGCGCATCCATCCGGTGCAGATGGTGCTGCACGCCCAGGTGGCGCGCGACCTGTGAGGCCCAATCGCTTTCGTCATGGCCGGGATCGTCGAAGCCGACCGTCCAGGCCTCGATCGGCAGGGTCGACTGCGCCTGCATCATCGCGGTCACCAGCGACGAGTCGGTGCCGCCGGACAGGAACGCACCGCAGGCCAGCGGCGAATGCATGCGTGCCGCGATCGCCTTCTGCAACACCACTTCCAGCTGGTCGGTGGCCTGTTCCAGGCTGGGCGCCGGCTGCAGGGGTTCCTGCAGCGCACTCTGCATCGCATCGCGTGCGCACCAGTAGCGCGCGCCCCCTTCCGCCGCCTGGCTGGAACCGCCGGCAGCGTGGTCATCCAGATCGACGCGCAGCGCCGCGCCGGCCACCAGCTTGTGGATGCCCCGGTAGATGGTGTGCGGCGCCGGCACATAGTCGTGGCGCAGCAGCAGGCTCAGCGCATCCTGGTCGATGCTCGGCGCGAAGCCGGCGAAGGCCTGCAGCGCCTTCATTTCCGAGGCGAACAGGAACTGGCCCTGGAACCAGCCGTAATACAGCGGCCGCTCGCCCACCGGATCACGCGCCAGCCACAACGCTCGCGACTCACGGTCCCAGACGCTGAAACCGAACGCGCCTTCGATACGCGACAGCGCCCGCTCTACGCCCCATTCAACGATCGCCTGCAGCAGCAGCCGGGCGTCGCTGCAGCTGCGTGGCAGCTCGCGCAGCTGCGCCTGCAGGTCGGCGCGGTTGTACAGGCGGCCGTCCAGGCACAACACGTAACGGCCGCAGTCCGAGCTCAGCGGCTGCAGCGGGGTATCGGTCGGCGCCCGGCAATGGCCCAGCGCGAGGCCGGCCTCGGCGTCGGTCCAGTAACCGATGCGGCCCCGGCCACGCTGCTGCAGGGCGCGCAGCATCGGCGCCAGCTGCTGCAGCAGATGTTCGTCCTCGGCGGGCGGCAACCAGGCCCCGACCACGCCGCTCATCGGGCACCTCCGCAGCGGCAGCGGCGGGACGGGTTCAGCAGGCAGGGGGCGGCGAGCGACATGGGAACGGCACGCGGAGCGGAGGAGACTCCATGCTCGGCGCCCCACCTGCCCCGCGTCAGTCGCTTTGCTGTCAGCGATGGTCACCAGACGTATCACGAAGGTAACGTTTTGTAACGGCAACAAGCTATGCTGGACGCCAAGTTGTTGCCAGGCCTGAGGCCCGGCCCGAGCGCCAGCAACCCCGGCTGAATGGCGCCCGCCCCCGGGACCCGGGCGGCCCGCAGGCTGGGATAGCATCGCCGCGCTCGTGCCGTGGCGGTACGTTTGCGCCCACGGAGGCCTTGAAAATGCTGGATATCGTACTGGTTGAAGACGATGCCCGCCTGGGTACGATGGTCAGCGACTATCTGCAGCGGCATGGCTATCAGGTGGCCCATGAGCGCAGTGGTGAGCGCGCGGTGGCCCGGATCCTGGCCGAGAAGCCGGCCCTGGTCCTGCTCGATGTCGGTCTGCCCGACCAGGATGGTTTCGAAGTGTGTCGGCAGATCCGGCCCCACTATGACGGCACCATCTGTGTGCTGACCGCCCGCACCGACAACATCGACCAGGTGCTGGGACTGGAGCTGGGGGCCGACGATTACATCGGTAAACCCATCGAACCGCGGGTGCTGCTCGCCCGCCTGCGTGCCCACCTGCGCCGCCATCGCCGGGTCGAACCGCGCGACGGCAGCCTGCGCTTCGGCGAGCTGAACATCGACCCGTCCACCCGCAACGTGCACCTGCAGGGCGGCCTGCTGGAGCTGACCACGGCCGAGTTCGACCTGCTGTTCCTGCTGGCCAGCAACGCCGGCCAGATCCTGGACCGCGATGCGCTGCTGCGCGGCCTGCGTGGCATCGCCTTTGACGGCCTGGACCGTTCGATCGATGCGCGCATCTCGCGCCTGCGCCGCAAGCTGGGCGACAACCCTGAACAACCGGAGCGGATCAAGACCGTCCGTGGACGCGGCTACCTGTTCAGCCGCTCGGCATGGGGATGAAGCGCACGCACTCGGCGATGCGCGGCCACGCCTTCCACTTCCTGCGCTACGGCATCGGCTTCCTGGTCGCCCACCTGCTGCTGATCGTGCTGGGCCTGTGGGCCTGGGATGCGCTGCTGGAAGACCGCACCGAAGCCAGCCTGCTGGCCGAGATGCGTGGCACCCATGCGCTGCTGCAGCAACGCTTCGCGGAAACACCACGTGACCAGTGGCCGGCGCTGGCACGAGTGCTCGACGCCGACTTCGCCTATGCCCTGCGAATGGTGCCGCTGGCCGAGGCGGAGAAGGCGCTGTCGGCCAGCCAGCGACCGCCGTTCAACAACGGCCGTGTGCAGATCGACCTGGAACACATGCGCAGCCTGCAGCGGATCGGCGACAGCGACTATGCCGTGATGCTGGGGCCACTGGATGAAGCGTTGCCTGAGGAAGGCTGGCAGGACAGCGAAGTGTCCGGCGTGGCGATCCTGCTGCTGATCCTGATGGTGGCCGTGGCGCTGCCGATGTATGTAATGGTCTCCCGCCTGTGGCGCGATGTGTCGCAGCTGGCACAGGCGGCGCGGCAGATGCGCGACGGCCAGCTGGATACGCGTGCGCCGCGTGCCGGCACCGCGCTGGTGCGGCCGCTGGCCAATGCCTTCAACCACATGGCCGAGCAGCTGCAGCAGCTGCTGGAGAGCCAGCGCGTGCTGGCGCAGGCGGTCGCGCATGAAGTGCGCACGCCGTTGGCGCGGATGCGCTTCGGCCTGGCCGACCTGGAGGACACCGCGCTGGACGAGATACAACGCGATGCGCTGGGCGGGCTGCGCACCGATGTCGATCGGCTGCAGCACCTCACCGATGCCGGCGTCGAATACGCCGCACTCGGTCGTTGCCATCAGCTGACCCGCCAGCGCCTGCAGCTGGCGGCACTGGTCCGTGGCGTGGTGGCCCAGTTCGCACCGCTGCCGCTGCCGGTACAGCAGGCGCTGTCGCCAGCAGGCCTGGTCAATGTCAACCGGCATATGCTGGAACTGGCGCTGCGCAACCTGCTCGGCAATGCCCTGCGTTACGCACGGCGGCAGATCCGTATCGCCAGCACGGTCAACGACGGCTGGCTGTGCCTGCAGGTGGAGGACGACGGCCCCGGCATCGCGCCCGAACTGCGCGGCCAGGTACTGCAACCCTATGTGCGGCTGGACCCGGGCAGCCCCGGTTTCGGTCTCGGCCTGGCACTGGTGCAGGTGGTGGCCGACAAGCATGGCGGCCACGTTGAAGTGACCGATTCGGAGCTGGGCGGTGCCTGCATCCGCCTGCACCTGCCGCTGGAAAGCGGCGGTGCCGTGGAGAGCGAGACGACCTGCTAGACCGCCGGTTCCGCGCGCGGCAGGGCAAACACGAACAGCGCGCCCTGCTCGCTGTCGCGCAGTTCGATCCGGCGGCCATGCAGCTGCACGATGCGCTGCACGATCAACAAGCCGAGGCCACCGTTCTCGCCACGCCGTGCGCCCAGTGCGGCCGGCGCCTGGAACAACTGTGCGCGCAACGCGGGAGCTACTCCGGGGCCATCGTCGGCAACGCTCACCTCAACGCTGTCCTGCGTCGCGCGCAGGCGCACCTCGATCTGGCCACCCTCGGGCGCATGCCGCAACGCGTTGTCGAGCAGATTGGTCAGCACGCGCTCGACCAGGCCCAGGTCAGCACGTACCAGCGGGAGGCCGGGCGGGAACTCGGCGTGCAGGCGCTGGTTGCGCGCCTGCGCGGCCAGCTCGAACTTCTGCAGTACGTCCTGCAGCAGTTCCGGCAGCGCGAACACTTCCCACTCCAGACGCACTTCGCCATGCTCCAGCCGCGCCAGCTCGAACAGCGCGCGCGCCAGCCGACCAACCTTGGCGCTCTGCGCCAGCGCGATACCGAGGTAACGGCGGCGCTCGTCCGGGGACAGCGTGGCGTCCTTCAGCGCCAGCGTTTCCAGGTAGCCGTGCAGCGACGACAACGGCGTGCGCAGATCATGCGAGATGTTGGCCACCAGTTCGCGCCGCTGCAGGTCCTGCTGGCGCAACTGCTGCCATTGCTCCCCCAGGCGCTGCGCCATCTGCGCATGCGCGTGTTCCAGGATCACCAGTTCATCGCGCTCACCGGGCCGCAGTGGCTCCGGCGGCGGCAGTGGGGTCGGCGCGTCGATGTCGAACGCCTGGATGCGTCGGGTCAGGCGCCGCAGCGGACGCGTCACCCAGTAGAACGCCACCAGCCCGGCCAGCAGGCCGAGGCTTCCGACCAGCATCACCGACCACCATGTGGTGTTCCACTGGCTGCCCGCCGCCAGGTCGTCGGCGAGCATCTGCCGGTGTTCGCCGACCAGCACTACGTACACATAACCGGCCTGGCGGCCCTGCACGATCAACGGTGCAGCACTGAACACCTTGCGGCCATCGGCGCTGCGCGGGTCATCACCGAGGATCGGCAGTGGCGCACCGGCCAGCAGGCGACGCAACGGTGCCACGTCCACCTTGTTGCGCACCAGATGCCCACTGGGTGCATCGTGGCCGAGGATGCGACCCTGGTCGTCCAGCAGGTAGACCTCGACGCTGGGATTGACCGCCATCAACTGACCGAACAGCGCGCGCACCGCCGCATCGCGCATGCCGCTGGTGTCCATCAGTTCGCTGCGCTGGGCGATGTGCTCGGCCAGGCCCAGCGACAGCCGCTGCACCACTTCCTGCTCATGGCGGGTGTTGGCGCGCATCTGCAGCGCCAGCAGCGCCATGCAGCACATCAGCATCAGCGCGGCGGTCACCACCGCCAGCTTCTGCCACAGGTTGGGCTTGATCATGCCGCCGCCCCGGCCGGATCGACCAGCTTGTAGCCGCGTCCCCACACCGTCAGCAATCGCCGCGGGTTCGCCGGGTCGGGTTCGATCTTGCTGCGCAGGCGGTTGATGTGGGTATTGACCGTATGCTCGTAGCCATCGTGCTGGTAGCCCCAGACCTGGTTGAGCAGTTCCATGCGCGCGAACACCTGGTCCGGATGACGGGCGAAGAACAGCAGCAGATCGAACTCGCGCGGGGTCAGCTCCAGCGCGTTGCCATCCACCGAGGCGGTACGCGCGACCGGATCGAGTTGCAGCCCACCCAGCTCGATTGCGCCGGCATCGATGCGCGCGCTCTGCGCCATCGCCTCGGCGCGGCGCAGCAGCGCGCGCACCCGTGCCACCAGTTCCGGCATCGAAAAAGGTTTTGCCAGGTAATCGTCCGCGCCGAGTTCCAGGCCGACGATCCGCTGCGTTTCGCTGCCGCGCGCGCTGATGATGATGATCGGTACATAGCGCGCCATCGCGCGTGCACGCTGGCAGACCTGCAGGCCGTCGACACCGGGCAGCATCACGTCCAGCACCAGTGCATCCCACGGGCCGTCCTGCTCGAGCAGGCGCAGGCCGGCATCGCCGCTGGCGGCATGGGCGACGTCGTAACCCTCATCGCCCAGATGCATGCGCAGCAGGTCGGCGATGTGGGCATCGTCTTCAACGATCAGCACGCGTTTGGTGGACATCGGCAGCTCGGGGCCAGTGGGGAGGCTGGCTGCATTGTGGCGCGGGACGGCCGCCGATACCTCACGAAAAATTGAATCCTGCGTGAGGATTCGTTGACCCGGGCGGGCGCAGCATGGCCCCGTCGCCCCTTCCCGGAGTCCGCCATGTCCCTCTCCCGCCGCCATCTGCTGGGCCTGGGCGGTGTTGCCACCGCCGCCGGCCTGCTCGGCCTGGGGGCCTGCAGCCGCGCCGCCCCGGCCGCCGCCGAAGCGCGTCCGTCGCGACAGTTCGAGGTCATGCACAGCGATGCGCGGTGGCGCCAGCAGCTGACCCCGGCGCAGTACGCGGTGCTGCGCCAGCAGGCCACCGAGCGCCCGTACAGCAGCCCGCTCAACAAGGAACATCGGCAGGGCACTTTCGCCTGCGCCGGCTGTGCGCTGCCGCTGTTCTCCTCCTCCACCAAGTTCGAGAGCGGCACCGGCTGGCCCAGCTTCTGGGCACCGCTGCACAACGCCATCGGCGAAGACCGCGACGTCACCTTCGGGATGCTGCGGGTGGAGGTGCATTGCCGCCGCTGCGGCGGCCATCTCGGCCATGTGTTCAACGATGGGCCACGCCCGACCGGGCTGCGCTACTGCATGAACGGTGCGGCGATGGTGTTCGTTCCCGGTGCCACTGATGGCACTGCCGACGGCTGGCGGGTGCCTGTCGGCTCTTCCCCTGCTTCCGGAGCCTGACGATGCTGCTGTTGCTGCTTGCCTATCTGGGGGGCGCGCTGACCCTGCTCAGCCCCTGCATCCTGCCGGTGCTGCCGTTCGTGTTCGCGCGTGCCGATCGCCCGTTCCTGCGCAGCACGCTGCCGTTGCTGCTGGGCATGGCGCTCACCTTCACCGTGGTCGCCAGCCTGGCCGCGGTGGGCAGCCAATGGGTGGCGCAGGCCAACCAGGTTGGACGCTGGATCGCCCTGCTGCTGATGGCGCTGTTCGCGATCGCGCTGCTCTGGCCGCGGCTGGCCGACCACCTGCTGGCACCGTTCCAGCGCGTGGGTGCCCGCCTGAGCGCACGCGCCGATGCGGCGGATGCCGCGGGGCACGGCGGCGCGTGGACCTCGCTGCTGATCGGCATCGCCACTGGCCTGCTGTGGGCGCCGTGCGCCGGGCCGATCCTCGGCCTGGTGCTGACCGGTGCTGCCCTGCATGGCGCCAGCGTCGGTACCAGCACCCTGCTGCTTGCCTATGCATCGGGTGCGATCACCGCGCTGGCGCTGGCGGTGTGGGTCGGCGGCCGGGTGTTCCGTGCGCTGCAGGCGAGGCTCGGCCTCGGCGATGTCCTGCGCAAGGTGCTGGGTGTAGCCGCGCTGCTGGCCGTCGTGGCGATCGGCCTCGGCTGGGATACCGGCCTGCTGACCCGCCTGTCCACGGTCAGCACCGCGCGTATCGAGCAAAGCCTGCTCGACGCCCTGCCCGGTGCGCAGCCGGCGGCACCGCCGATGATGATGATGGCTGGCCCCAATGCGGGTGCCGATGCACCGCTGCCAGTGGAAGGCACCCTGCCCGCGCTGGATGGCGCCACGGGTTGGCTCAACAGCCCTCCGCTGAGTGCACAGCAGCTGCGTGGCAAGGTGGTGCTGGTCGACTTCTGGACCTACTCCTGCATCAACTGCCTGCGCGCGATGCCGTTCGTGCACGAATGGGAACGTCGCTACCGTGACCATGGGCTGGTGGTGCTCGGCGTGCACACGCCGGAGTTCGCGTTCGAGCGTGACCCACGCAACGTGATGAAGGCGGTGCAGCAGCTGAAGGTCGAGTACCCGGTGGCGCTCGACAACCAGTACACGATCTGGCGCGCCTTCAACAACCGCTACTGGCCGGCGCAGTACTTCGTCGACGCGCAGGGCAATATTCGCGGCCATCAGTTCGGCGAGGGCAACTATGCGCGCTCGGAACAGATGATCCGTCGCCTGCTGACCGAAGCCGGGCAGACCAACCTGCCACCACCGGCCGATCCCGCTGCCGCCGACCTGAAGGGCGTGGCCGTGCAGGCCGACATGGGCAACCTGCGTTCGCCGGAAACCTACCTGGGCCACGCCCGCGCCGAGCAGTTCGCCTCGCCCGGCGGGCAGCGCAGCGACACCGCGTTCGACTACACGCTGCCCACCACTCTGGCGTTGAACCAATGGGGACTGTCCGGGCGCTGGACCGTCACCGACGAGGCCGCACAGCTGCAGCAGGCCGGTGGCCGCATCGCCTTCCAGTTCCACGCACGTGACCTGCACCTGGTGCTGGCACCGAGCGAGGACGGCAAGCCAGTGCGCTTCCGCGTCTGGCTGGATGGCAAGCCGCTGCCCGCCGCCGATGCCGGCAGCGATGTCGGCGCCGATGGCAGCGGCGTGGTCAACGAACACCGCTTGTACCAGCTGGTGCGCCAGCGCGGCACGGTCGGCCCGCATCGCTTCGAGATCGAATTCCTCGATGCGGGCGTGCAGGCCTATGCCTTCACCTTCGGTTGAAACGGGAGCACACGATGAAACTCTCTTTTGAACAAGGTATCGCCGCCGGTGTCGCCGGCTTGGTAGCTGCTGCATTGATCGCTGGCGTGCTGCTGGTCGACCACGGCGCAGTCGCGGCACCGCTGGAAGCCAGCGCGCAGGCCAAGGCACTACCGGCGCCCAGCGGCGACGCCGCGTTCCGCGATGACGCCACCCATGCCAGCGTGGTGTTCGCCGGCGGTTGCTTCTGGGGCGTGCAGGGCGTGTTCCAGCACGTCAAAGGTGTGAGCAATGCGGTGTCCGGCTACATCGGTGGCAGCGCGGCCAATGCGCGCTATGAGCGCGTCAGCGGTGGCCAGACCGGTCATGCCGAGGCGGTGAAGATCGACTACGACCCGCGCCAGGTCAGCTATGGCCAGCTGATGCAGGTGTTCTTCTCGGTGGTGCACGACCCGACCCAGCTCAATCGGCAGGGACCGGACCAGGGCAGCCAGTACCGCTCGGCGATCTTCAGTGATGACGCACGCCAGCAGGCTGCCAGCCGCGCCTACATCGCCCAGCTCGGCCAGGCCGGCAGCTACCGCGCACCGATCGTCACCCAGCTGGTCAGCGGCCAGCGCTTCTACCCGGCCGAGAGCTACCACCAGAACTACATGAGCAACTACCCGCAGGCGGCCTACATCCGCTACTACGACGCACCGAAGCTGGCGGCACTGGGCAAGCAGTTCCCGGCGCTGTACCGGCGCGACGCGGCGCTGGTGCCGATGCGGTAACGACCCGGGTAGTGCCGGCCGCTGGCCGGCTCCTGCGGATCTGGGGATCGCCGGCCAGCGGCCGGTACCACCTCCAAAAAAAAGACGCACGGCCATCCAGCCGTGCGCTTGGGAAGTATCGGCCGTGCCCCGATCAGGCCCGTCCGACAACGACATGCTAGGCTCGCCATCATCATGGGTACAGAACCAGATGGCGGGAAGTTCGATGGATACAGATAACCAGAGCGCGATGATCCCACCCCGCTACCAACGGCTGTCCGATGAACTGGCCGAAGCCATCCACGGCGGACGTCTCCCGGTCGGCAGCCGCCTGCCTTCACTGCGGCAGATGGCCCTGCAGCGAAGGCTCAGCCTGAACACGGTGATTGCGGCCTATCGCCAGCTGGAGGACGCCGGCCTGGTCATTCCGCGGCCCAAAGCCGGCTTCGAGGTGGCGCCGCGATTGTCGGTGCCGGAACGTTCGCTGCGCGACACGCCGTCTGCGCCCACCGCGCCGCTGCAGCAGGTGTTGATGGCGCGCGTGCTGGAGGCACAACGTCGCTCCGGAGTGATCGACCTGGCGTTCGCCGGTCCGCGCGGTCGCCAGTTCTATCCGGGCGCACAGCTGGCCCGTCACACCGCGCAGGTGCTGCGTCACGGTCAGCAGACGGTGGAGACCTACGCGCGCCCCAACGGTTCACCCCGGCTGCTGGCGCAGATCGTGCGCCGTGGTCCACGCATGGGCCTGCACACCCACAGCGAGCGGCTGCTGCTGACCCACGGCGCGATGGAGGCCCTGCAGCTGGCACTGCGCGCGGTCACCCAGCCCGGTGATGCGGTCGGCATCGAGGCGCCGTCCTACTTCAACCTGTACCCGTTGCTGGCCAACCTCGGCCTGCAGGCCATCGAGCTGCCCACCCACCCGCAGCACGGCCTGGATGTCGATGCACTGGAAGCGATGCTGGAGCACACGTCGCTGGCTGCACTGGTGGTGATGCCGACCGTGCACAACCCGCTGGGCTGCACCATGCCGACACCCGCCAAACAGCGCTTGGCCGAACTGGTCAACGCACGGCAACTGCCGCTGATCGAAGATGCGGTGTATGCCGAGCTGCAATTCTGCGAACCGCCGGCGCCCTTGCTGAAGGCCTTCGATCGCGATGGCTGGGTGATGGTGGTCGGTGGGTTTTCCAAGACACTGGCACCGGATTACCGTATCGGCTGGCTGGATGGCGGCCGCTTCGCCGAGCGCATCGCACTGCTCAAGTTCCAGTCCACCGGTGGCGAACCGCAGCTGCTGGGCGATGCGGTGGCGGCGTATCTGGAAGCAGGCAGCTACGAACACCACCTGCATCGCATGCGCCGGCTGTACCGCGAACAGGTGGGACGGCTGCGCCAGCTGGTGGCCGAACACTTCCCGGCCGGCACCCGTGCCACCGAGCCGCAGGGCGGCTTCCTGCTGTGGCTGGAACTGCCGGGCGTGGACACGCGCGAGCTGTTCGAACGTGCGCTGGTAGAGGACATCGTGTTCATGCCCGGCCAGGTGTATTCGCGTGGTGCGCGTTATCGCCACTGCCTGCGTCTGTCGTGCTGCCAGACCTTGGATGCGCGCTTCATCGGTGCGGTGGAGCGGCTCGGTGCGATCGCGAAGGAGCTGGCGGCTGCGGCACGGTAACGCCGGCCGCTGGCCGGCAACCTCGGGATCGCCGGGTGGATGCAGTTGCCGGCCAG
>NZ_JASJSQ010000048.1:0-27030 GCF_030236855.1 Stenotrophomonas maltophilia group sp. Smal13 | reverse complement strand
AACCTCGGGATCGCCGGGTGGATGCAGTTGCCGGCCAGCGGCCGGCACTACCCAGGATCATTCGAGCAGGTGCGCGCTCAGCGCTTCGCCATCCGCTCCCGGCAGATACGGCAGCCGCCCCCAGCACGGCATCGGCAGGCGCTGCTGCAACGTCGCGACGTTCTCATCCTGGCGCTGCATCACCGGGTCGATGTGGTTGCCGATCCAGCCCAGGCACTCCACGCCGCTGGCCTGCAGCGACTGCGCAGTCAGCCGTGCGTGGTTGACGCAGCCCAGCCGCATGCCGACCACAAGTACTACCGGCAGATGCAATGCACGCACCAGGTCGAGCTGGTCGAGCGTGGCCGAGACCGGCGCCAGCCAACCGCCAACGCCCTCCACCACCACGACATCGGCCTGCGCACGCAGGCGCGCGAACGCTGCCACGATCGGCGCCAGTTCCACCTGCACGCCATCCTCGGCAGCGGCCAGCTCCGGCGCCAGCGGTTGCCGCAGCGCGTACGGATTCAGGTCGGCATAGACCGGCACCGGCCAACTGGCCGCCTGCAGCGCCAGCGCGTCCTCGTTGCGCAGGCCCTGCCCCAGGTCTTCGCTGCCGCTGGCCACCGGCTTCATGCCAACCGCGCGCAGGCCGCGCCGGCGCAGTGCATGCAGCAGCGCGGTGCTGGCCGCGGTCTTGCCGATCTCGGTATCGGTGCCGGTGACGAACAGGGCAGGCGGCAGCGTGGCGGGCAACGGCATCGATAAGCTCCAGCGGGGCAACAGAGCCTGCATTATCGCCGGCCCGGCGCGCTTGCTAGACTGCGGGCATGTTCGCCAATGCCTCGCTCACCGGCAGCAAGCCGGAACAATACGCCCAGCTGCTGGAACAGGCCCGCGGCCTGGTCTACGCCGAGTCCGACCGCATCGCCAACGCGGCCAACCTCTCCGCACTGGTCTATCACGCTCTGCCCGACCTGAACTGGGTGGGCTTCTACCTGTACGACGGCAAGGAACTGGTGGTCGGCCCGTTCCAGGGCCTGCCGGCCTGCGTGCGCATCCCGCTGGACAAGGGCGTGTGCGGTGCCGCCGCCAGCCAGCGCGTGACCCAGCGCGTGGAGGACGTCGATGCCTTCCCCGGCCACATCGCCTGCGATTCGGCCTCGCGTTCGGAACTGGTGGTGCCACTGCTGCGCGGCGATGAACTGATCGGCGTGTTCGACATCGACAGCCCGAAAGTCGGCCGCTTCGATGCCGACGACCAAGCCGGCCTGGAAGCCATCGCCCGCGTGTTCGTCGAGGCGCTGGGATGAGCGCACCGAAGCTGCGCAACATCGGCCCGAAGAGTGCGGCGTGGCTGCGTCAGGTCGGCCTGCGCAGCCGCGAGGATCTGGTTGCGATCGGCGCGGTCGGTGCCTTCGTCAAGGTCAAGCGCGCCGGCTTCAAGCCCAGCCTGAACCTGCTCTATTCACTGGAAGGCGCGTTGCTGGACTGCCATTGGCAGGAACTGAGCGAGCCGCAGCGTGAGGCGCTGGTGCAGGATTACGAAGCGCGCATCGCTGCGCATCCGCTGAAGGCGGCCGGCCCCGCTTCGGGCCCGGTGCATGAGCAGCGCTTCGATGCTGACGACGACGCTGAGGACAGCGTGGCCGAGCGCGCGGACGAGGATTGAGGCCTCCGCGTTCCTGGGGATGCCGGCCAGCGGCCGGCACTACCACTGTGATGCGGGATCGGTAGCGCCGGGTCATGCCCGGCGACTGCGGTCAGGGCTGCTGCAGCTCCAGCAGTTCGCCCACCAGCCCGACCTCGCCGCGCTCCAGCCACACCCGCAGGCGTGTGCCGTGGTCAATACGCAGGGCCCAGCACAGCGACATCGGCAGGCCGCAGACCTGTGACAGCACCATGCGCAGCGGGCCGCCGTGGCTGACCACCAGCGTCGGCACCGGATCGTCATCATCCAGCAGGCGATCCAGCGCGCGCGCGATGCGCCGCTCGAAGTGGCCCCAGCTTTCGCCGTTCGGCGGCGGGAATGCATGCGGGTCGGCATGGAAGGCCGCCAATGCGTCCTCCGGCAGGTCGAACAGCGACTGCCCGTCCCAATCGCCGAAATCCAGCTCTTCCCATTCCTCGTCTGCTTCCACGTCCAGCCCACGCGGGGTGGCCAGGGCCATCGCCGTGTGCAGCGAGCGCAGCCGCGGCGAACTGATCACCCGCTCCCAGGGCTGCGCAGCGTAGGCGTCGACCAGTTCCTGCGGCAGGCGGGCCAGCTGCGGTGGATCACTGCGGCCATCGAGGAACTCATCGCGACCGTTGCCGGCATGGCGGACCAGGTCGAGGATCATGCGTGCGTCCTGTACAGGCAACGCGGGAACAGCGGAAAACGGGCGGACATCGGCAACGGCACCACGGGATCGAGGGACCATTCTAAGGGCACAGCAAAGGCAGTCGAGCAGGCTCGACGCTACGGGCCGCCTGCGATGCCGTAGACTGCGCGCACTTCCAGGTGACCTGCGGCCACGGCCGGCAGGTTGAAACGGGAAGCCGGTGACGCGTGATTCCACGCCAGGCCGGCGCTGCCCCCGCAACGGTAAGCACGTCAGTTCCAGGCAACAACGCCACTGTGCCGCAGGCATGGGAAGGCGCCTGGACGGTGGCCTCGCGCCACCCTGCGGCAAGCCCGGAGACCGGCCAGGAAGCCTCAGGTCGCGATGCGGTGGGCATGGCGCTGGATGACCGCAGCCTGCGCTGCGGCGTCGGCGCATGCCTGCCTTCGCGGCTCCTTTCCTTCGCCACGCGGGCGTGCGTGGCACCTGGAGTCCCCCATGAAGCTGCAGTCCCGAATGCTGTCCCTGGCCGTGCTGGCCGCCCTGCCCGCGCTGGCCGCCCTGCCCGCGCTGGCCGCCCTGCCCGCGCTGGCCCAGGCCGCCGATGACACCACCGCGCTCGACCAGATCCTGGTCACCGCCACCCGCACCCCGATCGCCCTGCAGGACAGCATCGCGCCGGCCCAGGTGATCGACCGCGCGCAGATCGAATCCAGCCAGGCCACGTCGCTGCAGGAACTGCTGCGCGGCCGCGCCGGCATCAACCTGACCAACTCCGGCGGCCTCGGCAAGCAGAGCTCGCTGTTCCTGCGCGGCACCAACTCGGGCCACACCGTGGTGCTGGTGGATGGCGTGCGCATCAACAGTGCCGACCTCGGCCTGGCCATGTACCAGGACCTGCCACTGGCGCAGATCGAACGCGTGGAAATCGTGCGCGGCCCGCAGTCCAGCCTGTACGGTGCCGACGCCATTGGTGGCGTGATCCAGATCTTCACCCGCCGCAACCAGGGCGATTTCGCTCCGCACTTCCAGCTCGGCGGTGGCAGCAACGGCCTGCGCGAAGCCAGCGGCGGCATCGGCGGTGGCACCGAACGCGGCTGGTTCGGCGCCGACATCGCCTACCAGCATTCCGACGGCATCGATGCCTGCCGCGGCTCCGCCTCGGTGTTCACCGCGGGCTGCTTTGCCGACGAGCACGACCGCGACGGCTACCGCAACCTGTCCAAGAGCCTGCGCGGCGGCTACAGCTTCAACGACCAGTGGACCGTGGAAGGCAGCGCACTGCGCGCCGACGGCAAGAACCACTACGACGGTTACTACAACTATTCGGAAACCCGCCAGCAGGTGCTCGCTGGCAAAGTGCGCTACACCCCGTCTGAACGCCTGGCTTTCACAGCCAACGTCGGCCGCAGTGACAACGAGTCGGACAACTTCGGCGCACCGGGGGTGTTCGGCAGCGCCCAGACCCATCGTGACAGCGCCTCGCTGCAGGGCGACTTCGGCGTGGCCGAGGGCCAGCTGCTGAGTGCAGGCGTGGATTGGAGCGAAGACAACCTGGACGGCAGCAGCGCGGGCTACCTCGTCGACAGCCGCCGCAACACCGGTGTGTTCGTGCAGTACCAGGGCCGCTTCGGCCGCCACCAGCTGCAGGCCAGCGCACGCAACGACGACAACCAGCAGTTCGGCAGCCACGCCACCGGCAGCGTGGGCTGGGCGATGGAACTGGAGCACGGCCTGCGCGTCAATGCCAGCTACGGCACTGCGTTCAAGGCGCCGACCTTCAGCGACCTGTACGACCCGTGGAGCGGGGTGCCGACGTTGAACCCGGAGAAGTCCAAGAGCGCCAATCTCGGTGTTTCGCAGCAGGGCCAGGGCTGGCATTGGGGCCTGGATGTGTACGAGACCCGCATCGATGACCTGATCACCTACGATGCGTCCACGATGAAGATGCAGCAGGTGGAGAAGGCGCGCATCCGCGGTGCCGAGCTGACCGGTGGCGTGCTGTTGGCCGGTTTCGACATCAACGCGCAGCTGAGCTACACCGACCCGCGCAACCGCACCCATGGCAGCACCCAGTTCGACAACTGGCTGCCGCGCCGTGCGCAGCAGACCGCGCGCCTGGACGTCGACCGCCGCTTCGGTGACGTCCGCGCCGGCCTGACCGTGCAGGGTGCGGGCAAGCGCTATGACAACGCCAGCAACTCGGTGAAGGTTGGCGGCTACGGCACGCTGGACCTGCGCGCCGAGTACGCGCTGACGCCGTCGTGGTCGCTGCTGGCGCGCGCCGCCAACGTGTTCGACCGCACGTATGAAACCGTGGCGTGGTTCAACCAGCCGGGCCGCGAGTACCAGCTGAGCGTGCGTTACCAGCCGAAGTGACCGCGACGGTCATGGTAGTGCCGGCCGCTGGCCGGCAACATCATGACCTTCGGCAACGCATCCCGGGTTGCCGGCCAGCGGCCGGCACTACCCAATGCGCCGATCCGGGATTGCCGGCCAACGGCCGGCACTACCCATTGCGTCGGCCCGGGTTACCGCCCGGCGACCGGCGTTATCCGTTGCATCAGCCCTGCAACCCCGGCAACTCACGCAGGTCGTCGATCACCGCCACCGCATGCGCGGTGGCCAGGTCCAGGCCGCGCGGATAGCCGTAACGCACCAGCGCGATCGGCATGCCTGCATCTTCGGCGGCGCGGTAATCGGTCAACGAATCACCGACCATCAGGCACGCCTCTACAGGCAGCCCGAAGTGCGCAGCGATATGCCGCAGCGGCTCACCGCTGGGCTTGCGCTGCGGCAGGGAGTCGCCACCCAGCACCAGCGCGAACGCATCACCAATACCCAGATGCTGCAGCAGCGGTGGCACCAGCGCTTCGGGCTTGTTGGTGCAGATCGCCAGCGGCACGTTGCGGGCACGCAGCTGCGTCAGCGCTTCGGCCACGCCATCGAACAGGCGCGGGCTGCGCAGCAGGCACTCACGGTAGTGCACCATGAACACCGGCATCACTTCGGCCAGGTCCACCTCGCGGCCGGCCGCATGCACGGCCTGTTCAACCAGGCGGCGCACACCGTCGCCGATCCAACCGAGCACCGTGGTTTCCGGCACGCGTGCCACACCGATGTCCTCCAGCGTGCGGTTCAGTGCTTCGGCGATATCGGCGGCGCTGTCGACCAGCGTGCCATCAAGGTCGAACACGACCAGCGGATAGGGATACGACAAGGGACGGCACCTGCATGACGTGGGGCCGTCCATTGTACGCCGCTGGTTTTTGCGCCGATCCGCCTCAGCCGATCCGGCGCGCGCGGGTCGCCAGGAAGGTGGGCAGATAGCGATCGATCAGGAAGCGCGGCTGCGGCTGCCAGTCTTCCATGAAGCGATCGATGATGAAGCCGGCATCCAGCTGCCCACCGATCAGTTCGGTCAGGCTGTGGCCGAAGGTCAGCGCGTCACCCCGTGCCAGCTTCGCCTCGCGCTCGGCCGGCGCCAGGTCTTCCAGGTCCGAATAGGGAATGGCGTACTGTGGCCGGATCAGGCCTTGTGCATCCAGCTGCGGATCGCGCGCGCCAACGAACAGCACCGGGTTGTAGAAGCTGGCCATCAGCATGCCATCGCGTGCCAGCACGCGGCGGCACTCGGTCCACACCGGGCGCACATCAGGCACGTACAGGTTCGAGATCGGGTGGAACACCACATCGAAACTGTCGTTGGCAAACACGTGCAGATCGCGCATGTCGCCCTGCACGGTGCGCAACTGCAGGCCATCGCGCGCGGCGACCCTGCGGTCCTGTTCCAGCTGCCCGTCGGAGAGATCGAACACGGTGACGTCAGCACCCGCAGCAGCCAGCACCGGTGCCTGCTGGCCACCGCCTGAGGCCAGGCACAGGATGCGACGGCCGCGTACATCACCCATCCAGTCCAGTGGCAATGCGCGGGGCGTCAGGTGCACCTGCCAGCGGCCTTCGCGCGCGGCGGCAATCGTTGAACTTTCCACCGGGCGCGACCATTCGCGCACTTCGCTGGCCTGGCGGTCCCAGGCAGCACGGTTGTGGTCGATCAAGGCCTGTCCATGGTTCATGAGTTCTCCTTGCCCGGTGGGCGCCAATCCAGATCCTGGAAGGCCGGGCTGGCGAAACACTCGCCCAGGAAATCCAGGAATCGCCTCATGATAGCGGGCTGCTGGCGCCGTGATGCGTACACGGCATGAATGCCGAGTTCGTCCAGGCTGAATTCGGGCAGCAGTTCGATCAGCTCACCGCTGCGCAGCAACGGCGCCACCTGGTAGGTCGGCAGCATGGCGATGCCGGCACCGGCGCGCACCGCCTCCAGCAGCAGCGAGGCCTCGTTGGCGCTGATGTTGCCGCCCACCGCCACCGACAGCGAACGCCCATCGCGGTGCAGCTGCCACAGGCTCTTGCCGACGTAGTGGTGGGTCAGGCAGTTGTGCGCGGCCAGGTGCTCGGGGGCGGTCGGTGTGCCACGCGCCTGCAGGTAGGATGGCGTCGCGCACAGCACCGAGCGGCAGGTGGCCAGCCGCCGTGCGATCAGGCTGGGATCGATCTGGCGCGCGATGCGCACGGCCAGGTCCACCCGCTCCTCCACCAGGTTCACGGTGCGGTCGACCAGCAGCAGCTCGATGCGCGCCGCCGGATGGCGCGCGACGAAGCCGGCCACCGCCCGCGCCAGGTGGCTCTGCCCGAATGAGACGCTGGCGGTCACCCGCAGCGTCCCGTGCGGCTCGGGATCATCACTGGCCAGCTCGCCCTGCAGTTCTTCGCCGATCGCCAGCATCTGCCGGAAGCGCGCCAGCGCCGCCTCACCGGGGCCGGTCAGGCTGACCCGGCGCGTGGTCCGGTGCAGCAGGCGAGCGCCCAGCCAGCTCTCGACCTCGGCCAGGTAGCGGCTGACCATTGCCCGCGACATGTCCAGCACCTCGGCGGCGGCGGTGAGGCTGCCGCGCTCGGCCACCTCGACGAACACGGTCATGGCGGTCAATCGGTCCATATGCTCGATCCATGCAACAAACAAGCGCGTTATACGCTGTTTTTCGAGCAACTGCAGCAGCCTAGAGTGGCCCCATTCCCACCCCACACCGCCCCACGGAGTCATGCCATGAAAATCGCCCTCGTTGGTTCCACCGGCAACATCGGCCGCCAGATCGCCCGCCACGCGCTGGCCCGCGGCCACGAACTCACTGTCATCGTGCGCAGCGCGCAGGACCTCCCGGCCGAGCTGGCCGGTGCCCATCCGGTGATCGCCTCGCTGGATGACCAGGACGCGCTGGTTGCCGCCATCACCGGCCACGACGTGCTGGCCAGTGCCTACGGCCCGCGCCCGGGCGATGACATCGGCCGCGTCGGCGAGATCGCCGCGCAGCTGGCCGCCGCCGCACGCAAGGCCGGCGTGCCCCGCCTGGTGGTGGTCGGTGGCGCCGGCAGCCTCGAAGTCGCACCCGGCGTGCAGCTGGTCGATACCCCCACCTTCCCGGAGGCCTACAAGCCGTACGCACTGGCCCACCGTGAGGCGTTCAACCGCCTGCAGGCAGTGGATGACCTGGACTGGACCTTCTTCTCGCCGGCCGCCGAAATCGGCCCGGGTGAAGAGCGCGGCCAGTACCGCGTACAGCCCAAGGCGTTCCTGGCCGACGCCAGCGGCCACAGCCGCATCAGCTACGCCGACTACGGCGCGGCGTTCGTCGCCGAGCTGGAAGCGCACCAGTACCCGAAGCAGATCATCACTGCGGCGTACTGATGCCAGGCCGCCGGGCATGGCCCGGCGCTACCCACCTGTGAGCCAGGCCCACGCCCGGCTCGCCGTCCGCCACAAGGAATGCCCCATGCGTACCGCTGCCCTGCTGCTCTCCCTCGCCCTGGCCGCCAGCTTCACCAGTGCGCCACTGCTCGCCGCGCCGGCCGCCGCGGCGCCGGCCACGGCCACGAAATCCCAGCTGCACCTGCAGACCTTCCATCCCGGCCCGCAGGCGATGTTCTCGGTGTCCTCGGTGCTGATCGAAGGCCGCCACGACGCGATCCTGGTCAATGCGCAGTTTGGTGCCAGCGACGCGCGCAAGCTGGTCGAGCTGATCCGCGCCAGCGGCAAGCAGCTGACCACCATCTACATCAGCCACGGCGATCCGGACTACTACTTCGGCCTGGCCACGCTGCAGGACGCGTTCCCGCAGGCGCGCATCGTCGCCACTGCGCAGACCGTCGCCCACATCCAGCAAACCCAGGCCGGCAAGCTGGCCTACTGGGGACCGAAGATGGGCGCCGACGTGCCGGCGCGCATCGTGGTGCCGCAGGTGCTGGACGGCGATGCCCTGCAACTGGAAGGCCAGCGCCTGCCGCTGATCGGCCTGGATGGACCCACGCCGGACCGCACGGTGCTGTGGGTGCCGTCGCTGCGCGCGATCGTCGGTGGCATTCCGGTGGTGGCCGGTGAACACGTGTGGATGGCCGACACGCAGACGCCGAAGTCGCACACCGACTGGCTGCAGACCCTGCAGCGGCTGCAGGCACTGAAGCCGAAGGTGGTGGTGCCGGGGCATTACGCGCCGGGTGCGGCGTTGGATGCCAGTGCGCTGCGCTTCACCGCGGACTACATCCGTGCGTTCGATGTTGAGGCGGCAAAGGCGGAAGACAGTGCGGCGCTGGTGAAGGCGATGCAGGCGCGCTACCCGAAGCTGGCGGGCGTGGAGTCGCTGGAGTTGAGTGCGAAGGTGGCCAAGGGCGAGATGCAGTGGCCATGAGGTAGGGGGGGTTCTTTTGCAGGGCTGCGCCCTGCACCCGCTCAATGCAACGGCAACAGCCGAAGCAACAGCAACAGCTGGCTATCCGTGGGATGGCGAGGTGGGTCCGGTTGCGGGGGACGCCGTGAATCCGTCCATGGAGGCTCGGTCGCGCCATCCATGGCGCTCACGCCCCCGCAACCGGACCCACCCCGCCTTCGACAGTTCTCTGCGATCTGCCTGGATGGCATGTCTCCGCAATCTGTCTGGATGACATGACCTGCTCTTGGTAGGTGTCGACCTTGGTCGACACGAAGATCAGCTACGTGGGGACTCGTTCGGCCCGTGCTCGAACAGTTCCCCCTGCACCACCGGCTCCTTTTCGCGGAAGCCGCCCAGCCCGACGCCGACCAGGCGGTAACGCGTCTCCGCCGGCAGGTCGACGCGGGCGCGCAGGGCCAGGGCGATGTCGCGCAGTTCTTCCATCGATTCCGGCGGGCGCTCCGGGGTGAAGCTGCGGGTGAGGATGCGGAACTGCGCGGTCTTCAGTTTCAGCACCACGGTGTGGCCGACGCGTTCGGTCTTGCGCGTGGCATTCCAGGTCTTCTCCGCCAGCTGCACGATGGCCTCACCCAGGTCTTCCAGCGGCAGATCCTCGGCGAAGGTGTCTTCGGAGGAGATCGACTGCACCTGCTGGTCCGGTTCCACCGGGCGCTCGTCAATGCCGCGTGCGCGGTTGTACAGGCTGCGGCCGAAACTGCCGAACGCCTCTTCCAGGTCGATCAGTGCCCACTGCCGCAGGTCGCCGCAGGTGACGATGCCGCGCGCGGCCAGCTTGCCTTCCATCACCTTGCCGACGCCGGGCACGCGGTTCACCGGCAGCGGCAGCAGGAACGCGTCCACCCGCTGCGGCGGAATCACGAACTGGCCATCGGGCTTGCGCCAGTCCGAAGCGATCTTGGCCAGGAACTTGTTCGGCGCGATCCCGGCTGAAGCGGTCAGGTTCGTCTCCTCGCGGATCTGCGCACGGATGGTGCGGGCGATGTCGGTGGCCAGTTCGATGCCGCTCTTCGGCTCGGTCACATCCAGGTAGGCCTCGTCCAGCGACAACGGCTCGACCAGGTCGGTGTGGCGCAGGAAGATCTCGCGCACGTGCCGTGACACCGCCTTGTAACGTGCAAAGTCCGGCGGCACGAAGATCGCATCCGGACACAGGCGTTCGGCACGCAGCGCCGGCATTGCCGAACGCACGCCGAACACGCGTGCCTCGTACGAGGCCGCGCACACCACCGAGCGTGCACCACGCCATGCCACAACCACCGGCTTGCCGCGCAGTGACGGATCGTCGCGCTGCTCCACCGACGCGTAGAACGCGTCCATGTCGACGTGGATGATCTTGCGCAGTCGGGTCATGTCAGGCGGAAAGGGCGGGGGCGTGCCGAACGGGCCACACGCCGAAGTATGGTCGTTGCACATCAACAGGATGCGCGTATTCCATTGAAAACACTACGGTTGCGTACGGTTGAAATGTTTGATCGGCGCAGTTTCCACGGGCATCCTCGAGCGCTTGTTTCCCTGTTTCCCCGCTTCCAGGATTGTGCTTCATGACCCGTCTCCACGCGTTCAACCGCGAACAGCTGCTGGCCAGCGCACGCGGTGAACTGTTCGGCACCGCCGCCGGCCGTTTGCCCAACGATCCGATGCTGATGTTCGACCGCATCACCGACATCCGCGAGGACGGCGGACC
Source organism: Stenotrophomonas maltophilia group sp. Smal13 (assembly GCF_030236855.1). Lineage (NCBI taxonomy): Bacteria > Pseudomonadati > Pseudomonadota > Gammaproteobacteria > Lysobacterales > Lysobacteraceae > Stenotrophomonas > Stenotrophomonas maltophilia group sp. Smal13. Next base: position 16,255 of record NZ_JASJSQ010000048.1, on the reverse strand, counting down.
GCATGGCAAGGGCATGGTACGCGCCGAACTGGATATCCGCCCGGACCTGTGGTTCTTCGGCTGCCACTTCATCGGCGACCCGGTGATGCCCGGCTGCCTCGGCCTGGATGCCATGTGGCAGCTGACCGGCTTCTTCCTGACCTGGCTGGGCGCCCCCGGCAAGGGCCGCGCACTGGGCTGCGGCGAGGTGAAGTTCACCGGCCAGGTACTGCCGGAGGCCAAACTGGTGCGCTACGAGATCGACATCAGCCGTGTCATCAACCGCAAGCTGGTGATGGCCCAGTCGGACGCCCGCATGTACGTGGATGACCGCGAAATCTACAGCGCGCGCGACCTGCGCGTCGGCCTGTTCACTGAAACCGGGAGCTTCTGATGCGTCGCGTCGTCATCACCGGCATGGGCATCACGTCCTGCCTCGGCAATGATCTGGATACCGTTTCGGCTGCGCTGCGCGAAGGGCGCTCGGGCATCACCGCCCTGGCCGACCACGCCGAAGCGGGCCTGCGCAGCCAGGTAGGCGGTCGCGTCGACCTCGACCTGGAGGCGCTGATCGACCGCAAGCAGAAGCGCTTCATGAGCGATGCGGCGGCCTTCGCCTACCTGTCCATGCGCGATGCGATCGCCGATGCCGGGCTCAGCCCCGAGCAGGTCAGCAACCTGCGCACCGGCCTGATCGCCGGTTCCGGCGGCGGCTCCAGCGAATGGCAGATCGGCGCGGTCGACCTGCTGCGCGAACGTGGTGTGCGCAAGGTCGGCCCGTACATGGTGCCGCGCACGATGTGCTCGACGGTCTCGGCCTGCCTGGCCACCGCCTACCAGATCAAGGGCGTCAGCTATTCGCTGTCGGCCGCCTGCGCGACCTCGGCGCACTGCATCGGCGCCGCCGCGGACATGATCCGCCATGGCGCGCAGGACATCATGTTCGCCGGTGGCGGTGAAGACCTGCACTGGTCGATGAGCGTGATGTTCGATGCGATGGGTGCGCTGTCGACCAGCTTCAACGAGACCCCGGCCAGCGCCTCGCGTCCGTACGACAAGGACCGCGACGGCTTCGTCATCGCCGGTGGCGGCGGCATGCTGGTGCTGGAGGACTACGACCACGCCGTTGCGCGCGGTGCGCGCATCCATGCCGAGCTGATCGGTTACGGCGTGACGTCCGATGGCGCCGACATGGTCGCGCCGTCCGGTGAAGGCGCGGTGCGCTGCATGAAGATGGCGCTGCAGGACGTCGATCGTCCGCTGGACTATCTCAACACCCACGGCACTTCCACGCCGCTGGGCGACGTCACCGAGCTCAACGCGATCCGCGAAGTGTTCGGCGATGCGGTGCCACCGCTGTCCTCGACCAAGGCGTTGTCCGGCCATTCGCTGGGGGCGGCCAGCGTGCACGAGGCCATCTACTGCCTGCTGATGATGCGCGATGGCTTCGTTGCCGGTTCGGCCAACATCGGCGAACTGGACCCGAAGGTGGAAAGCTTCCCGATCCTGCGCGAGAGCCGCGAGCAGAAGCTGGATACGGTGATGTCCAACAGCTTTGGCTTCGGTGGCACCAACGCTGCGCTGGTGTTCGGCCGGGTGTGATGGGAAGGCGTGCCGACCAACGGTCGGCACCCGTAGAGTCGAGCTTGCTCGACTGCATTGAAAAGCGTGCCAACCAAGGTTGGCACCTACCGGGGCGTTTGGGCGTGCCAACCAAGGTTGGCACCTACCGGGGCATTGGGTGTGCCGACCCACGGTCGGCGCCCACCGTTACCTCGGCAGCAGCGGCAGCAGCAGCGCGTGCGCGTCCACCAGCGAGCCGACGATGCGGTGGCCCAGTGCGCGCAGCTCTTCATCCGGATGCACCAGGTCCGGCACCTGGATCACGGTCATGCCGGCCGCCAGCGCTGCACGCGTGCCGGCCGGTGAGTCTTCCAGCGCCAGGCAGCGCTCGGGCACCTGGCCCAGCCGCTGCGCGGCCAGCAGGTAGATATCCGGCGCCGGCTTCGGCCGCGCCACATCACCACTGGTGATCACGGCATCGAAATACGGCAGCAGGCCGGCAGCGGCCAGCTTGCGGTTGGCCCGCGGCTGCCGCGTGGTGGTTGCCACCGCGCGCGGTACCGCGTGCGCTTTCAGCAGCTCCAGCAGCTCCAGAATGCCCGGACGCAGCGGCAGGCCGGTCTGTGTGCGTGCTTCGTACAGCTCATGGCAGCGTGCGGCCACCGCTTCGATCACGCTGTCCTCGATACCCTGCGCACGCAGCAGCGCGTGCGTGTCACGGTCACCGAGGCCGACCATGCGCAGGAACACGGTCTCGTCCAGGCCCAGCCCGAATTCGTCGGCCGCCTCGCTCCAGCAGGCCAGCGAGACCCGCTCGCTGTCGATCATCAGGCCGTCCATGTCAAAGATGACGGCGTCGGGCAGGAACGGCAGCGCAGCGATGGTGGTCATGGAGCGAACAGCGTATCCAGATCGGTGGAGGTGAGCTGCCGCCATTGCCCCTCGTCCAGTCCCTGCAGGTCCAGCCCGCCGACGCGGCTGCGGTGCAGGGCCTGCACGTGGTTGCCGGTGGCGGCGAACATGCGGCGTACCTGATGGTAGCGGCCTTCATGCAGTACCAGGCGTGCGCGACGCGCATCCAGCACTTCCAGTTCAGCCGGCAGCAGGGGGGTCTTCTCGGACTCCAGCATCAGCGTACCGCTGGCGAACAACGCCACTTCGTCGCCGCGCAGGTCGTCGCTCAGTTCCACTTCGTAGACCTTGGGCAGCTTCGACTTCGGCGAGATGATCCGGTGCAGCAGGCCACCATCGTCGGTCAGCAGCAGCAGGCCGCTGGTCTCGCGGTCGAGGCGGCCCACGGTGGACAGCACCGGATCGCGGTCACGGAAGCGCGGCGGCAGCAGGTCGTAGATCAGGCGGCCGGTGTCCTTGGTCGAACAGGTGTAGCCGGCCGGCTTGTGCAGCGCGATCGACAGCCCCACCGGCGGGTCCAGCGGCTCGCCGTCGACCCGGATCGCCTCGTGCGGCACCTGGTCGTCGGCATACAGCACCTCGCCGTCGGCGTCGGTGACGCGGCCTTCGCGGAACATCCACTGCACCTGCTTGCGGCTGCCATAGCCCAGGTTGGCGATAAGCTTGACCAGCTTCACTTGCCCTTCCCCTTCACCGCTTCCACCAGCTTGAAGCCATCACGCTCGGCGATCACGCGCACCGCGCCAAAGCTCTCGTTGAGCGTGTACTCGTACGGCAGGTGGCGGTTGGCCACCACGTACAGGCGTCCGCCCGGGCGCAGCGCCTGCGCGGCCACGGCGATGAAGCGCTGGCCGATGTCCGGGCGATCGGCGCGCGAGGGCGTGTGGAACGGCGGGTTGCTGATGATGACGTCGTAGCCCGGCTCGATGCCGGCGGTGACGTCCTGCCACAGGAAGCGCAGCGGCAGCGCGCGCGGCGGCGGCGCCAGGTTCAGTTCGGCCAGGGCCAACGCACGCTGCTCGGCTTCGTACAGATCCAGCGCGGTGATCTTCGGGCAGCGTTCCAGCAGCTCGCGCGACAGGTAGCCATAGCCCGCGCCGAGGTCGGCGGCACGCCCGGCCAGGTCGGCCGGCAGGTGCTCGGCCAACAGCGCCGACGCCGGGTCGATGCGATCCCAGGCGAACACGCCCGGGCGGCTGAGGAAACGGCCGCCGACGATCGGCCGCACCGCATCCAGTGCCGACCAGCGCTTGGCCAGGTCTGCGTCGTGCTGGCCCTGCATCGGGGCGGTCCAGTACACGCGACAGTGGTTCTTGGTCAGGCTGCCGCCGAGGCCGGTCAGTTGCTTGAGGTCACCCTCGCCCGAACGTGCACCTTCGTTGTTGGACTGGCAGGCGACGATGCGGCCGCCGTCGGCGACCAGCGCCAGCGCGCGCGCGAACAGGGCACGGGCCTCCTCGCGCTGGCGCGGCGGCAGCACCAGCACCAGCGGGTAGCGGCCCTTGCCGGCCACATCATCCAGCTGGCCGCTGACGGTCCAGCCGGCGGCCTGCTGCAGCGGCTGCGCGAACGGGGCAAAGCTCTGCTCGCAATGCACTTCGCGGTTGCCGGCCACTTCGCGCAGCGGCCAGCCGTCGCGGGCACGCAGGAAGGCCACCGGGCCCTCCGGCCAGCGCAGGGCGCCTTGGGAGAACGGCAGGAACAGGGTCTGCAGGGGGGCGTCGTCGCTGGAGGCCATCGGCGCGGGTACTTCAAGCGTGAGGGCCGTCCATTGTACCGGCTTGGCCGGGCCGGCCCCGGCGGCCGCTTTGCGAAACCCGAACGGGGCCTTGATCTGCCAGCAACATTGAAACGTTCAGGGTAGAGGCTCCCCCGGAAACCCAGGAGAACCTGCATGCGAGCCTTGTTCGTCGGTGGCGTGGTCGACAACAGTGAAATGGACCTGGAAGGCAGCCATCCGCCCGTGCATTACCCCGAGGACACCGGCGGTGGCCACTCGCGCTACCGGCTGCACCAGGTCGGCCATGGTGCCGACGGAAGCGTGGCCTATGCGGTGTACGGCGCACCGGACCTGGCCGATGACGAGGTGGCCCGGGTCGCTGAAGAACGCGCCTACGCGCGCCGTTTCGAGGCGACGCCTACGTTGTTCGAGCATTGATCCCAACAGCCACGCATGGCGTGGCTCTACTGCAACCTCTGGAAAATCCACGCTGTGCGTGGACGGCATGAGGCCTGGCCGATGACGAGGTCACGCACATCCATGCGTGGCCCTTTCCATTTCCGTAGATCCACGCCATGCGTGGATGGGGTTGGCAGGTTGCCGTCAGACCCTGGGCGGCAACCTGCGGATGCTGGCGATCTCGTCCAGCCACACGTGGTGCTGCTGCACCGGCGTATCGTAGTCATCCAGGCGCAGCTGGCCGTTGCTGCCTTCGTCGCCGGCCTCGTTGCGGTATTGCTGCACCGTCGGTTTCACGGCGACGGTGCCGAGCAGCCGGCGACCATCCTGCAGGGTCAGTTCCACCTGCGTTTCGCCTTCCAGCTGCGGCAGCAGGGCTTCCAGGCGCGCGATCTGCGCCGGATCGGTATGGATGCGGGGAGCTGTACGGGACATCGGCGACCTCCTGCGTGCAGGGTCGCCGATCGGCCGTGAATGCTCAGTGCAGCGCGCTGTCCGCGCGTGGCACCTGCACTTTGCGTACCGCAGCCACCAGCTGTGCCACCGAGTACGGCTTGGCCACGTGTTCCTGGAAGCCCGACGCCAACGCTCGGCGCCGGTCATCGGCACGTGCCAGCGCGGTCACGGCAACCGCCGGCAGGGTCATCGCATCCACGCCCATGTCCTCGCGCAGCGTGCGCACCAGGCCATAGCCATCCATGCCCGGCATGCCGATGTCGGTCAGCATCACGTGGTACTGCAGGTGCCCGGTATCGGCCAGCAGCGCCAGCGCTTCACCGGCCGAGCTGGCTGCCGACACGCTTGCGCCCTGCTCTTCCAGCATGCGCCGCAGGTACTCCAGCACTTCCGGCTGGTCTTCCACCGCCAGCACGTGCATGCCACGCAGCGGATACGGCTCGACGATCACCGGCTCCAGGATCGGTCCGCTGATCACTTCGCGCAGCGGCCGCCGTTCGGCATCGGGAATGTGCTGCGGCAGGCGCACGGTGAAGGTGGCGCCGTGGCCATGGCCCTCGCTGGCAGCGGTGACGGTACCGCCATGCAGTTCGACCAGCTGCTGCACGATGGCCAGGCCCAGGCCGAGGCCGCCATGGCGTCGGGTGGTGGTGCCATCGGCCTGGCGGAAGCGGCTGAACAGATGATTGAGGAATTCGGGCGCGATGCCGTCGCCGGTGTCGCGCACGGTGATCACCCAGTGGTTGCCGTCGGCCTGCAGCTGCAGATCGATGCGGCCTTCGGCCGGGGTGAACTTGATCGCATTCGACAGCAGGTTCCACAACACCTGCTGCAAGCGGGTGGCATCGCCCAGCACCAGGCTGGGCTGCTCCGGAAGCTGCAGGCTCACGTCCAGCGCCTTGCCTTCGGCGACCAGCTCCTGCGCGCCGATGGCTTCGCCCAGCAGGTCGCGCAGGTCCAGTATCTCCACCTCCAGCTGCACCTTGCCCAGCAGCATGCTGCTGAGGTCGAGCATGTCCGAGATCAGCCGCTTCTGCGCACCGGCGCTGTTGGCGATTACGTTCAGGCCCTTGTACAGCGGGCTGGTGTTGTCCACGCGCTGCAGCAGCAGTTCGCTCCAACCGAGGATGGTGGTCAACGGCGTACGCAGTTCATGCGACAGCGTGGCCAGGAACTCGTCCTTCAGCCGCGCCATGTTCTCGGCTGCGCTGCGCGCGGCACGCTCGGACTGCAGCAGCTCCTCGCGGGCCAGTTCGATCTCGCGGCGTTCGGTCACGTCCGGGCTGCTGCCGGCCAGGCCGATGAAGCGGCCCATCCGCGAGAAGCGCGGACGCGCGTTCATCTCCAACCAACGCCAGTCGCCATCGGCGCGTCGGGCCCGCACCAGCGCATGCATCGACCGCTGCGCCTTCAGCGCTTCCTGCAGTTCGTACTCGAACACCGACGCATCGTCCGGGTGCACCAGGCCACGCCAGACGTCTTCCGGCACGCGCGTCTCGTCGCCGCCGAAGAACTCACTGAAAGCGCTGTTGACGAAACGGGCATGGCCGCGCTCGTCGAGCACCCACACCGGCATCGGCAGACCGTCGGCCAGCGCACTGAAGCGGGCTTCGCTTTCGCCCAGCTCCACTTCCATCTGCTTGCGCGCGGTGATGTCGAAGAACAGGATGCCGACCTTGTCCTCACCCGGGCGGCCCACGCGCACCGCATCCACCGCGAACGAGCGGCCCAGCGCACGCGCTTCCATCTCGAACTGTGCCGGCCGGCCACTGCGGGCAACTTCGCCGTAGATGCGGAACCAGTCTTCCTCGTGGCCCGGTTCCAGCGCCGTCATGCGCTGGCCACGCGCATCCTTCAGGCCGGTGTGGCGCTCGAAGGCGTCGTTGACCTCGATGAAACGATAGTCGACCGCACGATCGCCCTCGAACAGCACCTGGATCACGCAGAAACCGGCGTTGATGCGCTCAAGCACGCCATGATGCAGGTCGGGTTCGGGCGCCGGCACCATCATCGGTGGGCGCTCCACGAGGGGCGGCAGTGTGGACAAGGGCGTCAGTGCAGGCCGGGTTGGAGGCACAGCATCTTCCAAAGCGCGTATTCACAGCGTCAAGCGCCGTCAGTCATGGTTGACGACGATGAATTGGCGGCAACCACTCTTGCGCATGACGCAATCTGCCATTGCGGCGCCCCGGCCGCAGGATCACACTCGATCTGTGATCAACATCGTCCCCATCGCGGGGACGCAGGAGACCGTCATGAAACGCTCACTCGCGATTGCCCTGCTGGCAGGCGCCCTGGTGGCGGGCGGCGCCGCCGCTGCACCGCGCACCGTGACCGATGCGGACTCGCCACGTGCGTTGCAGGCCGATGGCCCGGTCAGCGTGAAATGGGAGGACCCGGCCAAATTCACCGAGATCCGCCAGAGCACCAACCGCTTCGAGGCCGAGCGTGGCGACTGGGTACAGCAGCTGGCACGCTACCTGCAGACCACCGCCGCCAAGCCGCTGCAGCCTGGGCAGACCCTCGATGTGACCCTGGTCGACATCAAGCGCGCCGGTGACTACGAGCCGTGGCATGGCCCGCGTGGCCGCGACATCCGGATCATGCGTGACATCTACCCGCCGCGGATCAGCCTGCAGTACACGTTGAAGGACGCCAGCGGCCGTATCGTCAGCGAGGGCGATGCGCGCCTCAGCGATACCGGCTACCTGCACAACCTGGGGCTGAAGAGCGACAGTGATCCGCTGCGCTACGAGAAGCGCCTGATCGATGACTGGGTGAAGCGGCAGCTGGCCAGCCAGGCCACCGCCGCGCGATGATCCCGGGCGACGCGACTCACCGATAGGTGTCGACCTTGGTCGACACGCATTCAAAGCGCTGACCAAGGTCGGCCGCTACCAGAGCCGCGCCCGGCGGCCACTGCGCGTTAGACCCATCGGTAGGTGTCGACCTTGGTCGACACGCATTCAAAGCGCCGACCAAGGTCGGCCGCTACCAGAGCCGTGCACGGCCAGCGTTCGGTCAATCCTGATAGACCTTCGCCACGCGCTTGACCGCGCACGGCAGCTGGTACGCGCTCACGCCACAGCGCGGCGCCAGTTCCGAAAGCGTCGGCGCTGAACCCCACAGTTCCACCACGCTGCCGATGCCGGCCTGCGCGTGCGCGGTCAGGTCCACGGTCAGCATGTCCATCGACACGCGCCCGATCAGGGCACCGGGCTGACCATCGATCAGCACCGGGGTGCCATTCGGGGCGAACTGCGGATAACCGTCGGCATAGCCGAGCGCGACCACACCCACGCGGGTGCGCGCCTTGGCCACGAAGCGTGCGCCATAACCCACCGGCTCACCGGCCTCGATCCAGCGTTCGGCGATCACCTTCGACTGCATCGTCATCACCGGGCGCAGGCGCTCGGTCAGTACGGTGTTGTCAGGCAGCGGATTGGCGCCGTACAGCATCAGGCCCGGGCGCACCCAGTCGCTGCGTACATCCGGCCAGCCCAGCAGCGCCGGCGAGTTGCACACACTGGTCTCGCCATCGAGGCCGTCGATGGCCCGCGCGAACGTCGCCGCCTGCTCGTGGGTGCGTTCGCTGTCCAGCTCGTCGGCACGCGCCAGGTGGGTCATCAGCACGATCCGTTCGACCTGCTGCAGCGCCGACAGGCGTGCATGCGCGGCGCGGAAGCTGTCCACGTCCAGGCCGAGGCGATGCATGCCGCTGTCCAGCTTCAGCCACACCGTCAACGGACGCGGACTGTCGAAGGCAGCGACGGCTTCCAGCTGCCACGGCGAGCCCACCGCGAACCAGAAATCGTGTTCGGCCACCAGCGCCATGTCGCTGGGCTCGAAGATGCCTTCCAGCAGCAGGATCGGCGCACGGATGCCGGCCTGGCGCAGTTCCAGCGCCTCTTCGATGGTGGCCACGCCGAAACCATCGGCCTCGCCTTCCAGTGCCTGCGCACAGCGCACTGCGCCGTGGCCATAGGCATCGGCCTTGATGATCGCCAGGGCCTTGCCACCGCCCAGTTCACGGGCGAGCCGGTAGTTGCTGCGCAGGGCGCCCAGATCGATCAGCGCGCGGGCAGGACGCATGTGCGGTTCTCTTGTTGCGGCGCGTGACCGTACTGGCCGTAGCGGAAAATATCCAGGCCTTCGGTGCTGATCTGCGGCTGGCGCGCGCTCATCAGGTCGGCCAGGTAGCGGCCCGAGCCGCAGGCCATGGTCCAGCCCAGCGTGCCGTGGCCGGTGTTGAGGTACAGGTTGCGGAATGGCGTGGCGCCGATCACCGGCGTACCGTCCGGCGTGGCCGGGCGCAGGCCGGTCCAGAACTGCGCGCGCGACAGGTCGCCGCCCTTCGGGTAGAGATCGCTGACCACCAGCTCCAGGGTCTCGCGACGGCGCTGCGACAGCGACAGGTCGAAGCCGGCCACTTCGGCCATGCCACCGACGCGGATGCGGTCGTCGAAACGGGTGACCGCCACCTTGTAGCTCTCATCGAGGATGGTCGAGGTCGGCGCCATCGCCGGGTCGGTGATCGGCAGGGTCAGCGAGTAGCCCTTCAGCGGATACACCGGCAGGCGCATGCCCAGCGATGCGACCAGCGCCGGCGAATAGCTGCCGAGCGCGACCACGAAGCGGTCGGCGGTTTCCAGCTTGCCATCGATGCGTACGCCGGTGATGCGATCGCCATCGAACTCCAGGCCGGTGATGTCCTGGTCGAAACGGAACTCGACACCGGCATCCACGCACATCTGCGCCAGGCGGCGGGTGAACAGCTGGCAGTCGCCGGTCTGGTCACGCGGCAGGCGCAGCGCGCCGACCAGGCCATCGACGTGGGCCAGGGCCGGTTCGGCCTGGATGATGCCGGCGCGGTCCAGTACCTCGTACGGCACGCCGTACTGGGCCAGGATCTCGATGTCCTGCGCCGAGGCATCCAGCTGCTGCTGGGTGCGGAACAGCTGGGTGGTGCCCAGGTCGCGGCCTTCGAACTCGATGCCGATCTGCGCGCGCAGCTCGTTCAGGCAGTCGCGGCTGTACTCGGACATGCGCACCATGCGCGCCTTGTTGATCGCGTAGCGCTCGTGGGTGCAGTTGCGCAGCATCTGCCACAGCCAGCGGTACTGGGCCAGGTCCATGCCCGGCTTGATCGCCAGCGGCGCATGCTTCTCGAACAGCCAACCGATGGCCTTCTTCGGCACGCCCGGGGCGGCCCATGGCGAGGTGTAGCCGAACGACAGCTGGCCGGCATTGGCGAAGCTGGTTTCCAGCGCCGGGCCGGGTTGGCGGTCGATGACCGTGACTTCAAACCCGGCCTGTCGCAGGTACCAGGCACTGGTGGTGCCGATCACGCCGCTGCCGAGAACTAGGACTCGCATGGGACTTCTCCAACCCGATCATTCCCTGCACTGGAGCGTGCCGGGACCATAATTGGGGAAGTATAGACAGCCATTCCCAGTTGATTTGCCTGATTTGCAATCAACCGGCAGGATGTTCTCCTGCAATTCATTCCCCAAGGTTGACGGCCATGGCCACCCGTACCCGCGAACTGGACAAGATCGACCGCAAGATCCTGCGCATCCTGCAGGCCGAGGGCCGTATCTCCTTCACCGAACTGGGCGAGCGGGTCGGCCTGTCCACCACCCCATGCACCGAGCGCGTGCGCCGGCTCGAGCGCGAAGGGGTGATCACCGGTTACCACGCCCACCTCGACCCGGCGGCGGTGAAAGCCAGCCTGCTGGTGTTCGTGGAGATCAGCCTGGCCTACAAGTCCGGCGACATCTTCGAGGAGTTCCGGCGCGCCGCCCTGAAGCTGCCCAACGTGCTGGAGTGCCATCTGGTCTCGGGCGACTTCGATTACCTGCTGAAGGCACGGATCAGCGAAATGGCCTCCTACCGCAAGCTGCTCGGCAGCACCTTGCTGACGCTGCCGCATGTACGAGAGTCGAAGAGCTACATCGTGATGGAAGAAGTGAAGGAAACGCTGAGCCTGCCGATTCCGGATTGAGTCCGGAACGGTAGTGGGGCCAGATCCCGTGCAGCGGGCTCTGACCCCTGGGTCCGTCAGCGCTGCTGCGGATGCTTCTGCGAGCGCTGTTCCTGCTGCTTGCCACCCTTGTGCGGCTGCTGCGGGTCCATCTGTTGCTGTTGCTGCTGTTGCTGTTGCTGCGGGTTGCGGCCCTGCGGTTCCTTGCCGGGATGACGGTTCTGCTGGTTTTTCATGATCGCGATCCAGTGGACGAAGGACATGCGGCGGCGCAATGCCGGCGCACGGTCACGTTGGTCCCGGAACGGTTAATCGCAGGCGAAAAAGCAGTGATCTGCAGGACGTTGTTTTCGTGCGTTCAGGCCGGACAGCGTGCGGTAGCTGCCAACCTTGGCTGGCACCCGAGATCAGCGCTTGATCTGCTGGCCGTCACCGGCCGGCACGCTGTCGTAATAGCGGCCGGTGCGCGAATCGAACACGCGGTTCGGACCGGCCGGGCGTACCCCGGGGACGATACGGCCATTGCGGTCGTACACCTTGTCGGCCGGCTTCGGCGCCGGGGTGGGCGCGATCTGGGCGGGGCCGGTGGACCTGATCGGCTGCGCCGGCTGCGGCGACGGCAGGACCTGCGGCTGCGGGCGGGCGGCCTGCGGCGGCGGCATCACCGGCTGCGGTGCCACGGTGGTGGCACTGCGGGTGGCGGTCGGGCTCGACGACGTCGGTACCTGGGCCTGCGCGACCAGGGGCAACAGGGCCATCAACAGCAGGGAAAGGGTCGGTTTCATGTCACGCTCCGGCGTGGATCACATTCACCTTGCGCCTGCACCTGTGTGCCGGCCATGAACGGCCATCACACTTGCAAGCGCGCGCCGGCACCCCCACGTTTTCCGCCATCCCCAGGCCATCAACCCCACGGAGCGCCGCCATGACTGCCTTCGACCTGACGCCCCCCACCGCCACCCAGACCGAGGCGCTGATCGCCGGCCTCAGCAGTGAAGAGCGCCGCGTGCTGCTGCAGCACGGTACCGAGGCGCCGTTCTGCGGCGTGTTCCTCGACAACAAGCGCGAGGGCGTCTACTGCTGCCGGCTGTGCGCGCTGCCGCTGTTCCGCTCCAGCACCAAGTTCGATTCCGGCACCGGTTGGCCGAGCTTCTTCGCCCCGTTCGACCCGGCGCACGTGCGCGAGATCCGCGATACCAGCCACGGCATGGTCCGCACCGAGATCACCTGCGCGCGCTGCGGCAGCCACCTGGGTCACGTTTTCCCGGACGGCCCGCCGCCCACCTACGAGCGCCACTGCCTGAACTCCGTCTCACTTTCGTTCACCGGCAATGGCGAGCCCTGGCCCGACCCGTTGCAGCGTGGCGGCGCCGAAAGCGGCGTGGCGGGCTGAAACCCCCCGCTGACCGATTTCACAGAATTCCCTCTTCAGAAAACCGGACGACGGGCCGACAAGGAGATATCCCCTCTCCTTGCGTCGCCCCATGCTCATCATCGTTGGATTCCTGGTCGTCATCGTCAGCGTGATCGGGGGCTATCTCGGTGCCCACGGCCGCCTGGGTGCCCTCTGGCAGCCCTACGAGCTGGTCATCATCGGTGGCGCCGCGCTCGGCGCCTTCCTGGTCGGCACCCCGGCCAAGACGGTCAAGCAGACCCTGCAGGCCATGGTCGGCGTGTTCAAGGGCCCGCGCTACAAGCAGCAGGACTACATCGATGTGCTCAGCCTGCTCTATGAACTGCTCAATAAGGCCCGCCGCGAAGGCTTCATGGCGCTGGAAGACCACGTCGAGCGCCCGGCCGAAAGCGCGCTGTTCGGCAACTACCCCAAGGTGCAGGCCGACCACCACCTGATCGACTTCATCACCGACTGCCTGCGCCTGATGATCGGCAGCAACATCGAGCCACACGAGCTGGAGCCGCTGCTGGAACTGGAGCTGGAAAAGCACCACGCCGAGGCCATGGCGCCGTCGCAGGTGCTGACCAAGGTCGCCGACGGACTGCCCGGTTTCGGCATCGTCGCGGCGGTGCTCGGCATCGTCATCACCATGGGTTCGATCGGCGGGGATATCGTCGAGGTCGGCGGCCATGTGGCCGGCGCGCTGGTCGGCACCTTCCTGGGCATCCTGCTGGGCTACGGTTTCGTCGGCCCGATGGCGGCCGCGATGGAAGCGCGCGCCGAGCAGGACAGCCGCATCTACGAATCGGTGAAGACCGCGCTGCTGGCCTGCCTGCGTGGCTACAACCCGAAGATCGCGCTGGAATTCGCCCGCAAGACGCTGCCGTCGAACGTGCGCCCGGCCTTCTCCGATTTCGAGCAGCACCTGAAGACGGTCAAGTAAGCCATGGCCGAGACCAAGCCCACCGTCATCGTCCGCCGGGTCAAGAAGGCCGGCCACGCCGCCCATCATGGCGGTTCGTGGAAGGTGGCCTATGCCGACTTCGTGACCGCGATGATGGCGTTCTTCCTGGTGCTGTGGCTGATGGCCACCACCAACAAGAACGACCGTGCGGCCATTTCCGAGTACTTCCGCAACCCCAGCCCGCTGAGCGGGCAGAACGCCACGCCGGCGCCCGGCATGGCCGGCCCGGGTGGCGCCAGCACCTCGATGATCAAGCTCGGTGGTGCCACCGACATCTCGCGGGGCAGCAGCAACGATCCCTTCCAGAACCAGAAGGAAGCCGTGCCGCAGCCGGTGGACCAGCAGCAGCGCGACAAGCAGCAGCTGGAAGCGCTGATGAAGGAACTGCAGGAAGCGATCAGCAAGAGCCAGGCACTGGAGCCGTTCAAGGACCAGCTGCTGCTGGATCTGACCCCGGAAGGCCTGCGCATCCAGATCGTGGACAAGCAGAACCGGCCGATGTTCGACCTCGGCAGCGCCACGCTGAAGCCGTACACGCAGCAGATCCTGCACGAGCTGGCCAATTACCTGAACCACGTGCCGAACCGGATCAGCCTGACCGGCCACACCGACATTACCGCCTATTCGGCCGCGCGCGGCTACGGCAACTGGGAACTGAGCGCCGATCGTGCCAACGCCGCACGGCGCGCACTGGTGGACGGCGGCCTGGAGGACAGCAAGATCACCCGCGTGGTCGGTCTGTCTTCGTCGGTGCTGTTCGACAAGGCCGACCCGCAGAACCCGATCAACCGACGCATCAGCATCGTGGTGATGACCCAGGCCGCCGAAGCGGCCGCCCTGGCCGGTGCCGGCCCGCAGTTGGGGCTGTCGGCCCCCGCCGCCGACCCGGACGTGCAGGCCGCGCAGGGGCCGGCAAAGTAAACGGTGGGTGCGGACCTTGGTCCGCACATCCGGGAAAAGCGTTCGGACCAAGGTCCGCACCTACCAGGGGCATGACCCGGCGCACCCGCTACAATGGCGGTCTTTCCGTTTCCAGGTGACTCCACCCCATGTCCCAGAACTCCAAGGCCAAGCGCGACAAGCGCAAGAAGCAGCAGGCCAAGCGCCCGTTCCTCCGCCTGAACGCGCAGCAGCAGGTGCAGAACCATGCCGTGCTGACCAACGAAGACGGCCAGGTGGTCGCGGCCATCGGCCTGCAGGGCCGTGAGTGGCTGCTGGCCATCGGCGGCCAGACCATGGGCAATGCCGAGAACCCGGTACCGATGCTGGCCATGCTCAAGCACCTGGCCAACGTGCAGGAGAAGGAAGGCCGCAAGGTCAACCTGGAGTACTCCGAACTGCTGCAGAAGCTGCTGGACACCCTGGCCGCCGAATCCGAGCAGACCGCCGACGAGTACCTGGACAAGCTGGTCGCCGAGTTCGAAGGCGTCGACGCTGCTGAGGGCGAGGAAGGCGAAGCCGCCGAGGGCGACGTGGCCGAAGAAGCCGCTGCCGAGGCCGCTCCGGCCGCTCCGGCCGCTGACAGCGACAGCAAGCCGCAGGCCTGAACCGGCCGCGGCGGTGACGGTCTACGTCGATGACGCGGTGCATCCCTGGCGCGGACAGCGCTGGGCGCACCTGATGGCCGACACCCTGGCCGAGCTGCACGCGATGGCGGCGCAGCTCGGCATTCCCCCGCGGGCCTTCCAGAACAAGGCCAGCGGCGCCCACTACGACGTCACCGCCGAGCTGCGTACGCAGGCGATCGCGCTCGGCGCGCAGGCGATCTCAAGGCACACCGACCGCGCGCTGGTCAAAGCGGTGATCGCCAACGCCAGGGCGCAGTACCGGCCGTAGATGGGAGCGCCGCCGGGCATGGCCCGGCGCTACCGATCAATCTCAGAACGGGTCGCTGCCCAGCCGGATTTCCACGTTCAGCAGCGAGCACAGCGCCAGCATCGCGTCGTCGTCGCGGGTCAGCGCCATCACGCCGGTGAAGCCGTCGCTGCCGGCATCCACGCTCCACAGCGTGTAGTTGTGCTCGCGCAGGCGGTCGAAGGCGGTGGACATCAGCTGCACGCCGTCCAGGTCTTCGGCGAAGTCCTCGTCATCCAGGTCGCCGCCCCAGTCCAGCTGCAGGTTGAAGCGCGCCGACAGCTCGTTCACCGCCGACTGCAGCGATTCCAGGTCATCTCGTTCCACCTCGAAACCGGACTGCCAGGCGATGGCCGTGAACAGCGCCGGCAGCCAGTCGCTATCCGCTTCCAGCGGCTGCCCGTCCTCGGCCAGGGGCTCGCGCCAGCGGTTGAACTGCTGCAGGGCCAGTTCCTCGTCACCCGGGTTGATCAGCACCAGCAGGTTCCAGACCCGCGCCTCGAAGCCGTCTTCGTCGAAGTCGTGGATGTCTTCCTCGAAGTCGAAATAGTCGCTGTTGTCGGGCATGGCGGAACTTCCTCTGGGGCAGGCCGGCATTCTACGGTTTATCCTGTGCCGCTGAAGCCGGCCTTGGTGGCCGTCACTGTGAATGAAGCGATGAGCGATACCCCTCCCGACCACCTGGCGATCAACCCGGCCAGCCCCTTCCATGATGCGCAGGCGCTGGAGCGCGGCGTTGGCGTGCGTTTCAACGACGTCGAGCGCGACAACGTCGAGGAATACTCGGTCAGCGAAGGCTGGATCCGCGTGCAGGCCGGCAAGGCCCGCGACCGCCGCGGCAACCCGATGACCATCAAGGTCAAGGGCAAGGTCGAGGCGTATTTCCTGGACCAGAAGCCGGAATAACCGGCTTGTGTAGAGTCGAGATCCTATGTTCGTGGTCAAGCCTGCTGGAAGCAGGCTTGACCC
>NZ_JASJSQ010000047.1:0-39038 GCF_030236855.1 Stenotrophomonas maltophilia group sp. Smal13 | reverse complement strand
TCGAGCCCCCATGGACGGGTTTACGGCGTGTCCTGCAGGCCCACACCGCCCCGCCCAACCAACAGAAATCCAGCACCGCTTTTGCCGTTGACGTTGCCGTTGCTTCGGCGGGTGCAGGGCGCAGCCCTGCCGGAAACACTCAGCCCGCAGGAGTGCCGGCACCGTTCAAGTAATCCAGGCTCACCTGCAGCAGCGCGCGCAGTCCCACATCCAGCGCCTTCTCATCCAGCAGGAACTTCGGTGAATGATTCGCCGGTGCCGTCGCCGGGTCGATGCCCACGCTGGTCGAACCGACGAAGAAGAACATCCCCGGCACTTCCTTCGCGTACAGCGAGAAATCCTCCGCACCCATCTGCAGCGGTGGCTCGTACACGTTGTCCTTGCCCACCACCGCCTGCAGGCTCGGCAGCATCTTCGCGGTCAGCGCCGGGTCGTTCACCGTGGCCGGATTGCCCTCCGACTCGTAGATGTCGGTCACCGCCTTGGCACCGTGCGCGGCGGCGGTGTGCTCGGCCACATTGCGCAGGTCGGCGAAGATCTGCTGCCGCATGCCTTCGTCGAAGGTACGGATGGTGCCGACCATTTCCACTTCATCCGGAATGATGTTGTAGCGGATGCCCCCGTTGATCGCGCCGAAGGTCAGCACCGCCGGCTGCTTGGACAGGTTCGCGCGGCGGCTGACGATGGTCTGCGCGGTGCCGACCAGGTCAGCGGTGGCCACGATCGGATCAACACCATTCCACGGCGCCGAGCCATGCGTCTGGCGACCGATCACCTTGATTCCGAAACGATCCGAGGCGGCCATCAGCGGACCACCACGCACGGCGATCTGCCCGGCCTGCACGCTGGAGAACACATGCAGGCCAAACACGGCTTCCGGCTTGAAGTCAGCAAACAGCCCTTCCTTCAGCATCAGCGCAGCACCACCCTCTTCCGGCGGCGGTGCACCCTCTTCGGCCGGCTGGAAGATCAGCATCACCTGGCCCGGCAGATCCTTCTTCATCGACACCAGTGCCTCGGCCACACCGAGCAGGGTGGCGGTGTGCGCGTCATGGCCACAGGCATGCATCACGCCAACGGTCTGCCCGCGGTACTGGTCGGTGGCTTTCGAGGCGAACGGCAGGCCGGTCTGTTCGGTCACCGGCAGCGCGTCCATGTCCGCGCGCAGGGCGATCTTCGGCCCGGGCTTGCCGCCTTCGATGATCGCCACCACGCCGTGGTGGGCGATGCCGGTCTTCGGCTTCAGGCCCATCGCACGCAGGCGCTTGGCGACCTCGGCCGAGGTGCGCACCTCACGGTTGGACAGCTCCGGGTGCTGGTGGAAGTCGCGCCGCCATTCCACCACCTTGGCCTGCAGCCGCTGGGCGGCAGCGGTCACCTCCGGGCGCTGCCCGTCCTGGGCGTGGGCAAGAGCCGGCAAGGCCAGCAGCAGGGCGGACAGCAGCAACGAACGGCGCATCACGATCTCCACGGCAGGGGTTCCAGCTGAATGTAGGGCAACACCGCCGCTACGGGAACCTCCGCGGCCGGATCCGGTCTTAGCGCCCGTCCCATCCGTCATGCAGGAAACGTGATGTGGCGCAGGTATGCTTTGCGCATTGCCAACCGGGGCCGTGCCCCGTCCAGCCCTCTTGGAGTCCTTGAATGTCACGTGTTTGGAAGATCGTGCTGCTGGTCGTGGCGGTACTGGTGCTGGCCGTGGTCGGCCTGCGCGTACTCGGCGGGGGCAAGGACAAGGCCGGTGGCCCGGCGGCAGCTGCGCGCCAGGGCGGTGAAGACCCGGATGCCGGCCCGGTGCCGGTGACCGTGGTGGATGCGGCACGCCAGGACGTGCCGGTCTATGCCAGCGCGCTGGGTACGGTGACCGCAATGAACACCGTCACCGTCAGCCCGCAGGTTGGCGGCCAGCTGATGAGCCTGAATTTCCGCGAAGGCCAGGAAGTGAAGAAGGGCGATGTGCTGGCGGTGATCGACCCGCGCACCGCCCAGGCCAGCTATGACCAGGCCGTGGCCTCCAAGCGCCAGAACGAGGCGCTGCTGGCCACCGCGCGTTCCAACTACCAGCGCTCGAACGCGCCGGAGTATCGCCAGTTCGTCGCCAAGACCGATCTGGATACACAGCGAAACCAAGTGGCACAGTACGAAAGCGCAGTCGCGGCGAACGAGGCCAGCATGCGCTCGGCGCAGGTGCAGCTGCAGTACACCAAGGTCACCGCGCCGATCACCGGCATCGCCGGCATCCGCGCGGTCGACGCCGGCAACGTGGTCAACGCCGGCACCGCGCTGGTCACGCTGACCCAGATCCATCCGATCCACGTGCTGTTCAACCTGCCCGAGCGCCAGCTCGGCGATGTGCGCCAGGCGCAGGCCGCCGGTGCGGTACCCGTCGCGGCACTGGACCGCGCCGATTCGCACGTGCTGTCCGGCGACGGCAAGCTTGACGTGGTCGACAACCTGATCAGTGCCGACAGCGGCACGTTCAAGGCGCGCGCGATCTTCGACAACACCGACAACGGCCTGTGGCCGGGCCAGTTCGTCAACGTACGCATGCAGCTGCGCACGATTGCCGGTGGCGTGGTCATTCCGACCCAGGCGGTGCTGCGTGGCCCGGACGGCGAGTACGTCTATGTGGTGCAGGGCGACAACACGGTGAAGATGCAGACCGTGCGCAGCGGCGTGGAAGTGGGTGACAGCCAGGTGCAGATCGCCGAGGGCCTGAAGGGCGGCGAGCGGGTGGTCAGTGAAGGCCAGTTCCGCTTGAAGCCGGGCAGCAAGGTCACCGCGCTGAAGCCGGGCGAAACCCCGGCGGTGCCGACCGAAGCCGAGCTGAAGGCCGCCGAGCAGAAGAACGGCGGCGGTGGCCGTCGTGGCGGCGGCCCGCGCTGAGCGCAGGCTACCGACCTCCCTCGCGCCGGCAAGCCTGCCGGCGCCGACATTGAAGTGCCAGCAAGGATCAGTCCGTGGGCTTTTCGACGATCTTCATCCGCCGCCCCATCGCCACCTCGCTGCTGATGGCGGGCCTGTTGCTGCTGGGCATCCTCGGTTACCGCAAGCTGCCGGTGTCGGCGCTGCCGGAAATCGATGCGCCCAGCCTGGTGGTCACCACCCAGTACCCCGGCGCCAACGCCACCACCATGGCCTCGCTGGTCACCACGCCGCTGGAGCGCCAGTTCGGGCAGATCTCCGGGCTGGAGCTGATGACCTCCGACTCGTCGGCCGGGTTGTCCACGATCATCCTGCAGTTCTCGATGGACCGGAACATCGACATTGCCGCGCAGGACGTGCAGGCGGCGATCCGCCAGGCCACCCTGCCCTCGTCGCTGCCCTACCAGCCGGTCTACAACCGGGTGAATCCGGCCGACGCGGCCATCGTCACCCTGAAACTGACCTCTGACACGCGCCCGCTGCGCGACGTCAACAACTACGCCGACTCGATCCTGGCCCAGCGACTGTCGCAGGTGCAGGGCGTGGGCCTGGTCTCGATCGCCGGCAACGTGCGCCCGGCCGTGCGCATCCAGGTCAATCCGGCGCAGCTGTCGAACATGGGCCTGACCCTGGAACAGCTGCGCAGCGCGCTGACCCAGGCCAACGTCAACGCGCCGAAGGGTTCGCTGAACGGCAAGACGCAGTCCTACAGCATCGGTACCAACGACCAGCTCACCAGTGCCGCCGAGTACCGCGACACCATCATCAGCTACAAGAACGGACGTCCCGTGCGTTTGTCCGACGTGGCCGAAGTGGTTGATGGCGTGGAGAACGACCAGCTGGCCGCCTGGGCCGATGGCAAGCCGGCGGTGCTGCTGGAAGTGCGCCGCCAGCCCGGCGCCAACATCGTGCAGACCGTCGAGCGCATCCGCGCGATCCTGCCGCAGCTGCAGGGCGTGCTGCCAGCCGACGTGCACCTGGAGATCTTCAACGACCGTACGGAGACCATCCGCGCCTCGGTGCATGAGGTGCAGTTCACCCTGATCCTGACCATCGGCCTGGTGGTGGCGGTGATCTTCGTGTTCCTGCGCCGCCTGTGGGCCACGATCATTCCCTCGGTGGCGGTGCCGTTGTCGCTGGCCGGCACCTTCGCGGTGATGGCCTTTGCCGGCATGTCGCTGGACAACCTCTCGCTGATGGCGCTGGTGGTGGCCACCGGCTTCGTGGTCGACGATGCGATCGTGATGATCGAGAACATCGTGCGTTACATCGAGCAGGGCAAGAGTGGCAAGGAAGCGGCCGAAATCGGTGCGCGCCAGATCGGCTTCACCGTGCTGTCGCTGACCGTTTCGCTGGTGGCGGTGTTCCTGCCGCTGCTGCTGATGCCCGGCGTCACCGGCCGCCTGTTCCACGAGTTCGCGTGGGTGCTGAGCATCGCCGTCGTGCTGTCGATGCTGATCTCGCTGACGCTGACCCCGATGATGTGCGCCTACCTGCTCAAGCCCGACGCCTTGCCCGAAGGCGAGGACGCACATGAGCGTGCGGCGGCGGCCGGCAAGCAGAACCTGTGGACGCGCACCGTCGGCCTGTACGAGCGCAGCCTGGACTGGGTGCTGGACCACCAGCGCCTGACCCTGGCCGTGGCCGGCGGCGCACTGGTGCTGACCGTGCTGCTGTACGTGCTGATTCCCAAGGGCCTGCTGCCCGAACAGGACACCGGCCTGATCACCGGCGTGGTCCAGGCTGACCAGAACATCGCCTTCCCGCAGATGGAGCAGCGCACCAAGCAGGTGGCCGAAGCGCTGCGCCAGGACCCGGACGTGACCGGCGTGTCAGCCTTCATCGGCGCGGGCAGCATGAACCCCACGCTCAACCAGGGCCAGCTGTCGATCGTGCTGAAGGAACGCGGCGAGCGCGACGGCCTGGACAAGATCCTGCCGCGCCTGCAGAAGGCGGTGGCCGGTATTCCGGGCGTGGCCCTGTACCTGAAGCCGGTCCAGGACGTGACCCTGGATACCCGCGTGGCCGCCACCGAGTACCAGTACTCGCTGTCGGACGTCGATCCGGCGACCGTGGCCACCCAGGCCACACGCCTGACCGAAGCGCTGCGCAAGCGCCCGGAGCTGGCCGACGTCGACAACAACCTGTCCAACCAGGGTCGCGCGCTTGAACTGAACATCGACCGCGACAAGGCCAGCGTGCTGGGCGTGCCGATGCAGACCATCGACGACACCCTCTACGATGCGTTCGGCCAGCGCCAGATCTCGACCATCTTCACCGAACTCAACCAGTATCGGGTTGTGCTGGAAGTGGCGCCGGAGTTCCGCACCAGCACCGCGCTGATGGAACAGCTGGCCGTTGCCTCCAATGGTGCCGGTGCACTGACCGGCACCAATGCCACCAGTTTCGGCCAGGTCACCTCGTCGAACTCATCGACGGCTACCGGCATCGGCGCGCAGAACACCGGCATCACCGTCGGCGCGGGCAGCATCATTCCGCTGTCGGCACTGGCCGAAGGCAAGGTCAGCAGTGCGCCGCTGGTGGTCAGCCACCAGCAGCAACTGCCGGCAGTGACGGTCTCGTTCAACGTGGCGCCGGGCTATTCGCTGTCCGAAGCCGTGCGTGCAATCCAGGAGACCAAGGACAGCCTGGACATGCCCACCCACCTGCATGCCGAATTCATCGGCAAGGCCGCCGAATTCACCGGCAGCCAGACCGATGTGGTGTGGCTGCTGCTGGCCTCGCTGGTGGTGATCTACATCGTGCTGGGCGTGCTCTACGAGAGCTACATTCACCCGATCACGATCATCTCCACGCTGCCGCCGGCCGGTGTCGGCGCGCTGCTGGCACTGATGCTGTGCGGGCTGAGCCTGTCCGTGGATGGCATCGTCGGCATCGTGCTGCTGATCGGCATCGTCAAGAAGAACGGCATCATGATGGTGGACTTCGCGATCGAGGCGCGCCGCGCCGGCGCCAACGCGCATGAAGCGATCCGCCGCGCCTGCCTGCTGCGCTTCCGCCCGATCATGATGACCACCGCCGCGGCCATGCTCGGTGCACTGCCGCTGGCGCTGGGCACCGGCATCGGTTCGGAACTGCGCCGCCCGCTGGGCATCGCCATCGTCGGCGGCCTGCTGCTGTCGCAGCTGGTGACCCTGTACACCACGCCGGTGATCTACCTGTATATGGAGCGCTTCTCCGAATGGCTGGCGCGCCGCCGCGAGCAGCGCGCACTGCGCGACGGTTCGCTGCAGGAGCCGCAGGCATGATCCACGCCCCGCTGCCGCGGGGGGCCGCACGATGAACCTGTCCGGCCCCTTCATCCGCCGCCCGATCGGCACCGCGCTGCTGGCCATCGGCCTGTTCATGGTCGGCCTGATCTGCTACCTGCGGCTGGGCGTGTCGGCGCTGCCGAACATCGAGATCCCGGTGATCTTCGTGCACGCCAGCCAGTCCGGTGCCGATGCGGCAACCATGGCCTCCACGGTCACCGCGCCGCTGGAACGTCATCTCGGCCAGCTGCCGGGCATCGACCGCATGCGCTCGTCGAGCTCGGAAGGCAGCTCGCTGGTGTTCATGATCTTCCAGAGCGGCCACAACATCGATTCGGCCGCGCTGGACGTACAGACCGCGATCAATTCGGCGCAGGCCGACCTGCCCTCGGGCATGGGCTCGCCGATGTACCAGAAGGCGAACCCGAACGACGACCCGGTGATCGCCATCGCGCTCACCTCGCAGACGCAGTCGGCCGATGAGCTGTACAACGTGGCCGACTCGCTGCTGGCGCAGCGCATCCGCCAGATCAGCGGCGTCGCCTCGGTCGACATCGCCGGTGCTTCGACGCCGGCGGTACGCGTGGACGTCAACCTGCGCCTGATGAACGCACTCGGCCTGACCGCCGACGACCTGCGCAACGCCGTGCGCGCGGCCAACGTGACCTCGCCCACCGGCTTCCTCAGCGATGGCAACACCACCACCGCGATCATCGCCAACGATTCGGTGGCACGCGCCGCCGACTTCGCCGACCTGGTGGTCAAGACCCAGGGCGATGGCCGGGTGATCCGGCTGAAGGACATCGCCAACGTCTACGACGGCCAGCAGGATGCCTACCAGGCGGCGTGGTTCGACCACAAGCCGGCGGTGGTGATGTACGTGTTCACCCGCGCCGGCGCCAACATCGTGGAGACCGTGGACCGGGTCAAGGCACAGATCCCCGCGCTGCGCGACTACCTGCAGCCGGGCACCACGATGACACCGTACTTCGACCGTACGCCGACCATCCGCTCGTCGCTGCATGAAGTGCAGATCACTCTGCTGATCAGCCTGGCGATGGTGGTGCTGACCATGGCGCTGTTCCTGCGCCGGCTGGCACCCACGCTGATCGCCGCAGTCACCGTGCCGCTGTCGCTGGCCGGCGCCGCGCTGGTGATGTACGCGCTGGGCTTCACACTCAACAACCTGAGCCTGCTGGCGCTGGTGATCGCGATCGGCTTCGTGGTCGACGATGCGATCGTGGTGATCGAGAACATCATGCGCCACCTCGACGAAGGCATGCCGCGGATGCAGGCAGCGCTGACCGGCGCGCGCGAGATCGGCTTCACCATCGTCTCGATCACCGCCTCGCTGGTGGCGGTGTTCATCCCGCTGCTGTTCGCCAGCGGCATGATGGGCGCGTTCTTCCGCGAGTTCACCGTCACCCTGGTGGCGGCCATCGTGGTCTCGATGATCGTCTCGCTGACCCTGACCCCGGCGCTGTGCAGCCGCTTCCTCAGCGCCCACGACCACACGGCGCCGCCGTCGCGCTTCGGCCGTTGGCTGGATGCCGGCCACGAGCGCATGCTGCGCATCTACACCGTGTTCCTGGATTTCTCGCTGCGCCATGCGCTGCTGCTGTCGCTGACGCCGCTGCTGCTGATCGGTGCCACCGTCTTCCTGTTCGGCGCGGTGAAGAAGGGCGCGTTCCCGCCGCAGGACACCGGCCTGATCTGGGGCCGCGCCAACTCCAGCGCCACCGTCTCCTTCGAGGACATGGTCGCCCGCCAGCGCCGCATCACCGACATGCTGATGGCCGACCCGGCGGTGAAGACCGTGGGTGTGCGCCTGGGCAGCGGTCGCCAGGGCTCCAGCGCACAGTTCAACGTCGAGCTGAAATCACGCAAGGAAGGCCGCCGCGAAACCACCGCACATGCCCTGGCGCGACTGAGCGCCAAGGCCGACCGCTACCCCGACCTGCAGCTGCGCCTGCGCGCGATCCAGGACCTGCCCAGCAACGATGGCGGTGGCTCCAGCCAGGGCGCGCAGTACCGCATCTCGCTGCAGGGCAATGACCTGGCGTCACTGCAGGAATGGCTGCCCAAGCTGCAGGCGGAGCTGAAGAAGAACCCGAAGCTGCGCGACGTCGGCACCGATGTGGACAATGCCGGGCTGCGCCAGAACATCGAGATCGACCGTGCCAAGGCCGCCCGCCTGGGTGTTTCGGTCGGCGCCATCGACGGCGCCCTGTACGGTGCGTTCGGCCAGCGCCAGATCTCGACCATCTATTCGGACATCAACCAATACAGCGTGGTGGTCAACGCCCTGCCCTCGCAGACCGCTACGCCGGCAGCGCTGGACGAGGTGTACGTGCGGGCGCGCAATGGCGAGATGGTGCCGATCACGGCGGTGGCCAAGCAGGTGCCGGGGCTGGCGCCTTCGCAGATCACCCATGAGAACCAGTACACGACGATGGACCTCAGCTACAACCTGGCGCCGAACGTGAGCATGGGCGAGGCCAAGGCGATCATCGACGCGACCGTGGCCGGCATGCGCATGCCCGGCGACATCCGCCTGGCTGATGACGCCGGCTTCGGCTTCAACTCCGACCCCAGCGACATGCTGATCCTGGTGTTTGCCGCGATCCTGACCGTGTACCTGGTGCTGGGCATGCTGTACGAGAGCCTGATCCACCCGGTCACCATCCTGTCCACGCTGCCGGCGGCGGGCGTGGGTGCGCTGCTGGCGTTGTTCGGCACCAATACCGAACTGTCGGTGATCTCGATGATCGCGCTGGTGCTGCTGATCGGCATCGTCAAGAAGAACGCGATCATGATGATCGACTTCGCGCTGGTGGCGCAGCGGGAACATGGGCTGGCACCGCGCGAAGCGGCACGCGAGGCCAGCATCGTGCGCTTCCGCCCGATCATGATGACCACGATGGTGGCGATCCTGGCTGCTGTGCCACTGGCGATCGGCCTCGGCGAAGGGTCCGAGCTGCGTCGTCCGCTGGGTATCGCGATGATCGGCGGCCTGCTGTTCTCGCAGAGCCTGACCCTGCTCAGCACGCCGGCGCTGTACGTGATCTTCTCCTGCCTGGCCGAGCGCTGGCGCGCACGTCGCGCACGCAGGCGCGAAGCGAAGCTGCTCAAGCGCGCGCAACGGGCGTAGAAGGGCCCATCCACGCAGGGCGTGGATCTACTGGTAGCGCCGGCCGCTGGCCGGCGTTCTCCGTACAGCCAATCTGCCGGCCAGCGGCCGGCACTACCGTGGGAGCGGATGGTGGGTACGAACCGTGGGCACGGATGGTGGGTGCGGACCGTTGGTCCGCATACCTCCGGGTTTGACGCACGGTAACGAAAAGAGAACAATTCTCATCCAGCCATGGTCCTGCGCCCCTTCGCGGCGCCCCGCTGCCATCTCCGGCCAGCCTGCGTGATCCCAGCCACTGCCCCTTCCCCCACCCGTGGGCGGATGGCCTGTGGCCGTCCGTCGAGGACCACCATCGATGCTGCCTTCCCGTTCTCCCCGCCTGGCCCTGCTGGCCATCGCCCTGTCAGCCGCCTGCGCTGCCCATGCCGAAGCGCCGGCCGTCAGCCGTAACGCCACCGATCTGGATGCGGTGAAGGTCACCGCCGAACGCACCCATACCGACGCTGGCGCACTGGGCGACCGCGCCCTGCGCGACACTCCGTTCGCGATCACCGCCGTTGGCCGCGAGCAGATCGAGCAGCGCCAGGTGGTCTCGCTGGGCGAAGCCTTCCTGCTCGACCCTTCGGTCAGCACCCAGGTCAGCGCCTATGCCAGTGGCTGGAGCTCGCCCATCCGCAACCGCGGTCTGGAGCTGAACTACGACAGCTACCGGGTCAATGGCCTGCAGGTCTCTTCCTGGGGCACCGAATGGCCGCTGGAAGTGATGGAACAGGTCGATCTGCTGAAAGGCCCGGGCGGATTCCTGTATGGCTTCGGCACCCCCGGCGGCATCGTCAACTACATCACCAAGAAGCCGACGGACACGCCCACCTTCTCCGCCCAGCTGGGCTGGCGCGAACAAGGCATCGTCAGCGGCGGCATCGACGTTGGCGGCCGCTTCGGCAACGAGCAGATGTTCGGCTACCGCTTCAACGCCTTCCAGGAAAAAGGCGAGACCTTCAATGGCGGACACGTCGATCGCAAGGTGGGCGCACTGTCGCTGGACGCGCGCCTGAGCGATGCGCTCACCTGGACCTTCGACGGTGTGTTCCAGTCGCGCGACCTGCGCGAGGAATCGCCGCAGTACTACTTCCGTGGCCTGACCTCGTTGCCGCGGCCGATCGCCGGAGATACCGACAACAGCGTGCCCGGCACCTACTACGACACACGCTCCAGCCTGCTGTCGACCGGCTTGAACTGGCAGATCAACAGCGACTGGAAAGCCAGCCTGAGTTACGGCGTCACCACCTCGTGGAATGACGTCAACAAGATCTTCGCCTACATCGACGATCTCAACGGCGACTACGACGTCAACGTCTACGAACTGGGTGGCAAGAGCGAGTGGAAGCTGGCCCAGGCGATGCTGCAGGGCAGCTTCCGCACCGGCCCCCTTCAGCATCAGGTGGTGGCGGGCATCAGCCACCAGACCGGACTGGGGTGGGACCGCCCCTACGAGTGGAACCTGATTGGCCGCGCCAACCTGTACCAGCGCCATGCCATCCGCCACGACGCCGTTGGTTCGCGGGTGATGACCCGCGGCGACGAGACGGTGCAGCAGGCGGTGTTCGCAAGCGATACGGTGAACCTCGGCAGCGGCTGGTCGGTGCTGGCGGGCTGGCGCTACAACGACTTCGAAACCAAGGGGCGGTACCACACCTACCCGGTCACCCCGACCTACGCCGTGATGTTCAAGCCCAGCGAGGCGGTCACCCTCTACGCCAGCTACATCGAGTCGCTCGAAGCGGGCAGCCGCGTAGGCAACAGCTACATCAACGCCGGTGACGTGCTTGATCCCACCATCAGCAAGCAGTACGAGATCGGGGCCAAGGTCGAAGCGGCGCGTTGGAATGCGAACGTGGCCGCGTTCCGGCTGGAACGTGGTGCCAACATCGATGAGCTCACGCCGGCCGGCAAGCGCCTGGTGCAGGACGGCATCACGCTGTACGAAGGCATTGAAGCCAGTGCCGACCTGCACCTCAACGATGCACTGACCGTCGGCGGCGGCGTCACCTGGCTGGATCCGACCTACGACAAGCTGTCCCCGGGCAGTGCCGCACAGGAAGGCAACCGCACCGCCGGTGCTGCGCGCTGGAGCGGGGTACTGCACGCCACCTACCAGCTGCCGTGGGTAGACGGCTTGGAAACCTATGCCGCCGTGCGCTACTACGGCGATGTCTGGTACGACGCCGACAACACCCTGAAGCTGCCTGACTACACGCTGGTGAATGCAGGCATCGGCTATCGCCTGCTGGCGTCCGGCCATCCGGTGACCCTGCGTGCCAGCGTCGAGAACCTGGCCAACCGGAAGTACTGGTCCAACGCCGGCGCCGGCCTGCCGCGCACGTTCGCGGTGAGCGTGCGGTTCGACATGTAATGCCCGGCAAACCGGTAGTGCCGGCCGCCGGCCGGCTCCTCGCACCTCCGTCCGGGCGCATGAGAGCCGGCCAGCGGCCGGCACTACCGGGTATTCCTTCGCGGGCTGTCCCCTTCACCCCGCACCCGCAATAATGGTGGGAGACCCTTCCACCGAGCCTGCATGCCCGCCCGCGAATCCCGCCTCAGCCGCCTGTGGGCCCACGAAAAGGCCAGTTATGGCCTTCGGGTGTTCATCGCCCTGACCGCAGCGCTTGCCGTGTGCTGGCAGCTGGACGCGCTCACTGCCCTGCCCGGCGTGTTCCTCGGCATCATTGCCAGCGCCATCGCCGAGACCGATGACAACTGGTGGGGCCGTACCAAGGCGGTACTGCTGTCGCTGCTGTGCTTCTGCCTCGCCGCCGCTTCGGTGATCTGGCTGTTCCCCTGGCCATGGATCTTCATCGGCGCGCTGGCGCTGTCCACCTTCGGGTTGACCCTGCTGGGTGCGCTCGGCGAGCGCTATGCGTCCATCGCCCAGGCCACGGTAACGCTGGCGATCTACACCATGATCGGGCTGGAGCAGCATGGCGCCAGCGACCTGCACAGCGCACTGGACGCGGTCAGCCATCTGCTGGCCGGTGCGGTCTGGTACGGCCTGCTGTCGATCCTGTGGACCGCACTGTTCGCCAACCGTCCGGTACGCGAACGCGTGGCGCGACTGTACGTTGAACTGGGCCGCTACCTGCAGTTGAAGGCAACACTGTTCGAGCCGGTGCGCGAGGCCGACCTGCAGCGTCGCCAGCTCGACCTGGCCGAACAGAACCGGCGCGTGGTCGGTGCGCTCAACGAAGCCAAGACCGCGATCCTGGCCCGCTTCGGCCGTTCCGGGCGGCCCGGCGTGAACTCCGGCCTGTACCTGCGCCTCTACTACATGGCACAGGATTTCCACGAGCGCGCCAGCTCCTCGCACTACCCGTACGGTGCGCTGGTCGATGCCTTCTTCCACAGCGATGTGCTGTACCGCTGCCAGCGCCTGCTCGACCTGCAGGGGCAGGCCTGCGCACGGCTGGGCGAGGCGATCCGCCTGCGCCGTCCGTTCGTGTATGGCGAAAGCAACCAGCAGGCCGGGCGCGACCTGGCCGATGCGCTGGCCTATCTGCGCGACCAGCAGCGGCCGCAGTGGCAGCGACTGCTTGGCTCGCTGGATCTGCTGGTGCACAACCTGCGCAGCATCGAGCGCCGCCTGCTGGATGCGGAGCGCTCCGAGGCCAGCCTGGACAACGTCGATACCCGCCTGCGCGACAGCAACCCGCACACCCTGCGCGAGATGGGCGTGCGCGTGCGCCAGCAGCTCACGCCCGGCTCGGTCCTGTTCCGCCACGGCCTGCGCATGGCATTGGCCCTGATCGCCGGCTTCGCGGCAATCCGCTTGTTCAATGCACAGAACGGCTCGTGGGTGCTGCTGACCATCGTGTTCGTGTGCCGCCCCAACTTCGGCGCGACCCGCCAGCGCCTTGCACAACGCATCGTCGGCACCGTGGCCGGCCTGGTGCTGACCTGGGCACTGCTGCAGCTGTTCCCACAGCTGCACGTACAGCTGCTGATCGCGCTGCTGTCGGCGCTGCTGTTCTTCTTCACCCGCACCGACCGCTACCTGGTGGCGTCGGCGGCGATCACGGTGATGGCCCTGACCTGCTTCAACCTGATCGGCGACGGCTTCGTGCTGATCGTGCCGCGCATGGTCGATACGCTGCTGGGTTGTGCAATCGCCGCCGCGGCCGCCTTCCTGATCCTGCCCGACTGGCAGGGCCGGCAGCTGCATCTTGTGCTGGCGCGGGTGCTGGACACCGCCGCGCGCTATCTGGATTCGGTGCTGGGCCAGTACCGCAGCGGCATGCGTGACGATCTGGCCTACCGCATCGCCCGCCGCGACATGCACAACGCCGACGCCGCGCTGTCCACCGCGCTGTCGAACATGCTGCGTGAACCCGGCCATGTGCGCCGCAATCTGGATGCCGGCTTCCACTTCCTGGCGCTGTCCAACACACTGCTCGGGCACCTGTCGGCCCTGGGTGCGCACCGCGACCAGGTGGACAGCTACGCC
This sequence comes from Stenotrophomonas maltophilia group sp. Smal13, assembly GCF_030236855.1. Taxonomy (NCBI): domain Bacteria; kingdom Pseudomonadati; phylum Pseudomonadota; class Gammaproteobacteria; order Lysobacterales; family Lysobacteraceae; genus Stenotrophomonas; species Stenotrophomonas maltophilia group sp. Smal13. The sequence continues at coordinate 25,210 of NZ_JASJSQ010000047.1, read as the reverse complement.
GGCGATCCGCTGGCGCTGGCTGCCGGTGAGCGCGTGCGCAAGGCGCTGCAGCAGCTGGCGACGGCCCTGAGCGCTCGGCAGCCGGTCAGCGAGGACGACAACGACGCTGATCGCGCGGTGGCGGCCGAACTGGAACAGATCGACGAGGCGATGCCGCCGAAGCTGCAGCTGATCCGCACGCAGATGGCGCTGGTGCTGCGGATGCTGCCGAAGGTGCGGGCGGCGGCGAATGAGGCGGTGACCAGCCTGACCTGATCCCTCATCGCTGGTCGGACATTCCATCCACGCATGGCGTGGATCTACTGCACCGCGTGCAACCGTGCGTTGCGTATGGCGATGCATCCCGATCACGTTCCCGCGCGGATACTGGGTGATCCCCTGCCCCGGATTCCTCCATGAAGATCGAACTCACCGGCCGTACCGCGCTGGTCACCGCCTCCACCGCCGGCATCGGCCTGGCGATTGCCCAGGGCCTGGCCAACGCGGGCGCGCGGATCATTCTCAACGGCCGCAGCACCGACAGCGTCGAACGCGCCCGCCAGCGCCTGCTCGCCGCCGTTCCGGGTGCCGACGTGCTCGGCGTGGCCGCCGACCTCTCCGATGCGGCCGGCGTCGACACGCTGCTGGCAGGTCTGCCCAAGGTCGACATCCTGGTCAACAACGCCGGCATTTTCGGCCCCGAGGACTTCTTCGAGACCGAAGACGCGACCTGGGAACGCTACTGGCAGACCAACGTGATGTCCGGCGTGCGCCTGTCGCGGGCACTGTTGCCGGCCATGGTCGATGCCGGCTGGGGTCGCGTACTGTTCATCTCATCCGAATCGGCACGCAACATTCCGGCCGACATGATCCACTACGGTGTCAGCAAGACCGCGCAGCTGTCGCTGTCGCGCGGCCTGGCCAAGCGCGTGGCCGGCAGCGGCGTCACCGTCAACGCGGTGCTGCCCGGCCCGACCCTGTCCGACGGTTTCGCGGCGATGTTCGAAGATGAACGCCAGCGCAGCGGCAAGCCACTGGAGCAGATCGGCCGCGAGTTCGTGATGGCTCACCGGCCGTCTTCGGTGATCCAGCGCACCGCCACGGTCGAGGAAGTGGCCAACATGGTGGTGTACCTGGCCTCGCCGCAGGCCTCGGCGACCTCCGGCGCAGCGCTGCGCGTGGATGGCGGCGTGGTCGACGATATCGTCTGAGACCTATCAAGGTGTGCGGACCAACGGTCCGCACCCACAGTTGTGGGGCTTCAGTAGATCCACGCCATGCGTGGATGCATCCCGCCATGGTCCCGGCGGATAGGCAGGAATGCTAGGCTGCGCCGGTCAAGGAGGCTCCATGTCCGGTCACAACCAGTTCGCCCTGCTGCGCCAGCGCCGTTTCCTGCCGTTCTTCGTCGTCCAGGCGCTCGGAGCGTTCAACGACAACGTGTACCGGCAGGCGATCATCGGCCTGTTGTTCTATCTGGGCGTTTCGGAGGAGCAGCGTTCGCTTTACACCACGCTGGCGCCAGCCATCTTCATCCTGCCGTACTTCCTGTTCTCGGCGCTGGCCGGGCAGATCGCCGACAAACTGGAAAAATCGCGGCTGATCGTGATCACCACCACCATGGAGATCGTGATCATGTCGATGGCGGCTGTCGGTTTCATCACCGAGAACCTGCCGTTCCTGCTGGTCGCCCTGTTCTGTACCGGCATGCAGTCGACCCTGTTCGGCCCGGTAAAGTACTCGGTACTGCCCTCGGTGCTGAAACCCGAGGAACTGACGGGCGGCAACGGCCTGGTCGAGATGGGTACTTCGATCTCGATCCTGTCCGGCATGATCATCGGCGGCTCTGTGTTCCTGCTTGCAGGCAGCCACGGTCCGATCGTGGCAGCCACAGCGGTGATCGCTCTGGCCATCTGCGGCAACATCGCGGCGCGCCTGATTCCCAAGGTCGACGCCGGCGATCCGAACCTGAAGATCAACTGGAACCCCTTGCCGGAGTCGCGGGTCGTGCTGCGCATGGCACGGCAGCAGAAGGCGGTGCGCAACGCCATCCTCGGGGTATCCTGGTTCTGGTTCGTCGGTACCGTGCTGACCTCGCAGCTGCCCAATTACGCGTTGGCCAACCTCGGCGGCGAACCCAAGCTGTATCTGTTCGCCCTCGCCCTGTTCTCGGTCGGCACCGGCGTTGGCTCGTTGCTGTGCGAGAAGCTGTCGGCACGCACGGTGGAAATCGGCCTGGTGCCGCTGGGTGCGTTCGGCATGACCGCGTTCCTGCTCGACCTGTATTTCGCCCGCAGTGGCGAAGCGACCGTGCACGGACTGACCATCGGGACGTTCCTGCAGCAGCCGGGCAGCATCCGCATCGTCATCGACCTGATCGGCATCGGCCTGTTCACCGGCATCTTCGTGGTGCCGCTGTTCGCGCTGATCCAGAGCCGCACGCCGAAGGCGCAGATGTCGCGCGTGTTTGCGGCGCTGAACATCCAGAACTCCGGCTTCATCGTCGGCGCAGCCCTGCTGTCGCTGGCCGCGCACAAGCTGCTGCACTGGTCCATCCCGCAGCAGTTCCTGGCGCTGGCCATCGCCAACGCACTGGTGGCGATCTACATCTTCACCATCGTCCCCGAATTCCTGATGCGCTTCCTCAGCTGGCTGATGGTGCGCACCCTGTACCGCCTGCGCCCGCACGGCATCGAGGCCAACGTGCCCGACGAGGGCGCCGCGCTGCTGGTCTGCAACCATGTCAGCTACATGGACGCACTGATCCTGTCGGCGACGATCCCGCGCCCGGTGCGCTTCGTCATGTACTACAAGATCTTCAACATCCCGGTGATGCGCTGGATCTTCCGGACCGCCAAGGCGATCCCGATCGCCGGTGCGCGCGAAGACCCGGCGCTGATGCAGCGCGCGTTCGATGACATCGACGCTGCGCTGGCCGAAGGCGAGCTGGTCTGCATCTTCCCGGAAGGCGCGCTGACCAAGGATGGTGCGATGGCACCGTTCAAGTCCGGCGTCGAGAAGATCCTCGAACGGCGACCGGTGCCGGTGGTGCCGATGGCGCTGCGCGGCATGTGGTCGAGCATGTGGAGCCGGCGCGACAGCCGCCTGGGCCGCATGCGCGTGCCGCGCCGTTTCCGCGCCACCGTCGAGGTGGTGGCGGCAGCGGCCGTGGATGGCCACAGCACCAGCGCACCGGTGCTGGAGGCCCAGGTGCGGGCCCTGCGCGGCGATCACGCCTGACGAGATGGGCCCGCCGAGCGGGCCCAGCGGACTCCCCCACATACGTCACCGTCCAGTGGTGTACGCGACATGTCGTGACTGTAAACGCATACATGCAACGCAGGTTGCGGTAGATTACGCACCCACAGGGGGGAGGTCCGGCCGATTCATCATGGCCGGCCACCAAGGAATGGAGTCTCGCTTTGAATCAACCACCACCGCTCAGCCGTCCGGTCTACATCCCCAACCATCTGGTCTGGGCGATCCTGACGACGCTGTTCTGCTGCCTGCCGTTGGGCGTGGTGTCGATCGTGTACGCCTCCCAGGTCGATGGCCGCCGCGCGGCCGGCGACCTGCCGGGGGCCTACAGTGCGTCGCGCAAGGCGGGCTGGTGGGCGGTGGCTTCGGCCGTGGCCCTGCCGGTCCTGTTGCTGTTGTGGTTCGGGCTGTTCGGCGGCTTGGCCGTACTGGGCGCTCTTTCCGACCAATGATTCACCACCACCACCCATCAAGGAGCTTGAACCCATGAATACTGCTACTCCGCAGGTCCCGAACAACCTGGTCTGGGCGATCCTGACCACCCTGTTCTGCTGCCTGCCGGCCGGCATCGTGTCGATCGTCTACGCCGCCCAGGTCAACGGCAAGCTGGCGGCCGGCGACATCGCCGGCGCCCAGGACTCCGCCGCCAAGGCCAAGAAGTGGGCCATGTGGTCGGCCATCGCCTGGGTTGTGCTGGTCGTGCTGTACGTGCTGTTCTTCGTTGTGCTCGGCGGCATGGGCGCGATGAGCAACGGCAACTACTGATACGCCTGGACGGATCCGGCGCCTGCGCCGGATCCGTTGTTGCATGTCCGCGCTTCCCGCTCGTTCCCGACTCGCCCGCTGGGCACCGCTGCTGGTTTCCGCCGGCCTGGCTGTGGGTGCCACGGTGGTGCTGCGCAACGTCAATCCGTATGTCGCCGGCAATCCCCTGCCGAGCTGCCCGCTGTACGCGCTGACCGGCCTGTACTGCCCGGGCTGTGGCAGCACGCGCTGCCTGTATTCCCTGGTCCACTTCGACCTGCCCGGCGCGATGGCGATGAACCCGCTGCTGGTCATCAGCCTGCCGTTCCTGTTGTTGATGCTGCTGAACATCGCCGGCATCCGCCCGCGTGTGCTCGACCCGCTGATGCGGGTGCTGGCCAATCCCGTGTTCTGGCTCTGGGTGCTGCCCGGGTATGCGCTGCTGCGCAACCTGCCGTGGGCGCCGTTCACTGCACTGGCACCGATCTAGGTTTCCAGCCAACGGCGCAGCCCCTCGTGGTGGGCGGCGTTTGTCGATCATGGGGTTGGCCGGGCGGGATGGGTTTGCGGGGGACGCCGTGAATCCGTCCGTGGAGGCTTGGCCGCGGCATCCATGCCGCGGACACCCCCGCAAACCCATCCCGCCCGGCCACGGACAGTTTCCGTGTGCGTCCACCACGGAAAAGAAAGAGAAGATCAAAAGCGGAAGCGGATCGCTTCGCTCTGCATCCACGCATGGCGTGGATCTACCGTGTCGACCAAGGTCGACACCTACCAACAGCCGCGGGAATCTGTCGAAGGCGGGGTGGGTCGGATGGCGGGGGTGTGAGCCGCATGGATGCGGCGACCAAGCCTCCACGGACGGATTCACGGCGTCCCCCGCCATCCGACCCACCCCGCCAACCCGCAGCAATCCAGCTGTTGCTGTTGCTGTTGCCTCTGCAGGTGCAGGGCTGCAAGCCCTGCAAAGCAACTACGTCACCCAGCCTGCAATCACCAGCAGGGCCAGGATCGCCAGCCACAGCAGCAGCATCCGCCACACCAGGCTCATCGCATCCCGCAGGTCCGGCAACCGCTGCCACACCGGCAACAGCCCCGCCTCGGTGTAATCGTGCGCATCCTCGCGCAGCTCGGCATTGACGCTGGCCCGCGCCACCGCGCCCAGGAAGCCGATGTTGCCGGCCAGGCGCTCGCCGTGGGCCTGGCGCCAGGCCTTCCACGCCGTATCGAAGTTGCCCACCAGCGCCATCGAAAATGCCATCAGCTGCGCCACCGGCCACTCGATCCAGCCCAGCAGGCGCTGCGCCAGCGCCAGCGGCTCCACCGGCACGCGGGCACGCATCGGGCTTTCCGCCATCAGCGCCAGCAGCCGGTAACCGAGAGCACCGGCCGGGCCCAGCAGCAGGAACCAGAACAGCACCGCGAACCAGCGCCGCAAGGCGTTGAGCACGGTTGCCTCGACCAGTGACGGAATGTCCTCGCGCAGGCTGCCACCGGCCGCCTGCAGGTTACGTACCGCGGCCTGGCGCGTCGCCGCGTCATCGGCATCGATGATCGCTTCGATATCGCGGTCCAGATCGCGCGGGCCCCAGCACCACGCCAGCACCGCCACGCCCAGCAGCAGCGACGGCAGGCCGAACAGCACCCCGCGCAGCAGCCACGCCAGCAGCGCCATCAGCAACAGCGGCGGCAGCAGTGCCAGGGCAACGCCGGCCGGTCCCTGCCAGGCCTTGCCACCGCGCGCGTCCAGCCAGCCCAGCCAACGCCGGAAGCCGTCGAAACGGCGCAGCGAGGCGGCAGCGGCCGGGGCAACATGGCCCAGGGCCAGTGCCACCAGCACGGCGGCCAGAGTGGTGAACATGGCAGGTCTCCCTACGAAACAGAACGCTCGGCGTCGCTACCTTACCTGTCGCAGCGGCGCCCTCAGCGGTGAACCGGACTGTAACCCGGGCCGTGTTCAGGTGGCGGCAATACAGGCGCCACCGTCAGCCCCGCTCAGCCCTTCTGCTGCCGGTACCAGTGTTCGATCAGGCCGCGCGAAATCGAGATCGGCGGCGACAGGCGGATGCCCTGGCCATCGTCCTCCACATCGCGTGCCAGTGCAGCACCGACCTCGTCGGCACTGAACCAGCGCGCATCTTCCAGCTCGCCATCCACGGTCGGCAGGTCATCCTGCGCCTGTGCACGGAAACCGATCATCAGCGCGCCCGGGAACGGCCACGGCTGCGAACCGAGGTACTGGCAGGCGGTCACCCGTACCTTGCTCTCCTCGTGCACTTCACGCACCACGGTCTGCTCGAAGGTCTCGCCGGGTTCGACGAAGCCGGCCAGCACCGAGTAACGCCGCGGTGCCCAGTTCGACTGCCGGCCCAGCAGCAGCCGGCCCTGGTTTTCCACGGCGACGATCACGGCGGGATCGACACGCGGGTAGTGCTCGGTGGCGCACTGCCCGCAGCGACCGACGAAGCCGCCACGGGCAAACGCCACGGCGCCGCCGCACACGCCGCAGAAGCGGGTGCGCGAATGCCAGTAGGACATGCCGCGGGCATAGCTGAAGGCGGTCGCATCGGCCATCGGCCACAGCAGTGCGGCCTGGCGCAGGTCGAGGCGGCGCGGGGCCGTGACGGTAACGTTGGCGGCTTCGACCGAGAACCAGGCCTGCTCGCCACGCAGGCCAAGGAAGATCGCGGCACCGGGGCCACCGCCGATGTCGGCGCCGGTCAGCGCCAGCGGCTGGTCGTCATCGCCGGTGAAGGCGCTGCCGTCCTGATCGAGCACGAGAATGCGCGCGCCCGGCCACAGGCGCGCCAGTGCATCGGCATCGTCGCGCAGGGCATCGGCGCGCTCCAGCGGTTCGCCAACGAAGGCGAAACCGGAAAGCGGCGAAGGAGTATTGGGCATCCGGCAAGCGTGCCGCCAATCGATGCAGGTGGCAAGTTCGGCGCTGTGCGCAATCTGCCGGTGTGGGCGTGCAGGCACAGCATCCACGCATGGCGTGGATCTACTGAGGTGCCAACCTTGGTTGGCACCTTCCGGCCACAGGCCTCTTACATGCTGAAGCTGCTGCCGCAGCCGCAGGTGGTCTTGGCGTTCGGGTTGCGGATCACGAACTGGGCACCGGTCAGGCTCTCGGTGTAGTCCACCTCGGCGCCCATCAGGTACTGCAGGCTCAGCGGGTCGACCAGCAGGGTGACCCCGCTGGTCTGTACCGCCAGGTCATCCTCGGCACGGTTCTCGTCGAACTCGAACCCGTACTGGAAGCCCGAACAGCCACCGCCTTCAATGTACACGCGCAGGGCCAGGTCGGGGTTGCCCTCTTCCTGTATCAGGGATTTGACCTTGGCGGCCGCCGACTCGGTGAAGTTCAGCGGGCGCTCCAGCGACTGGTAATCGGGCGCGGCAACCGGGGTGGCGCCGGGCAGGGAGACTAGCGTGCTCATGGTGTCAGCATGGGGGTGCCGACGATGGCTTTCAAGCCATCGCCTCGGCCAGCTTGCGGCGTGCGGCGGTGTCACCCTTGCCGCCATTGGCCTCATCACCTTCCGGGGCCGGCAGGGCCGCCATCGGGGCGCTGGCATGGATCAGGCGGCCGTTCAGCTGGGCACCCGCATTCATCTCCACCACCTGGTAATGGACGTTGCCATTGACCCGCGCGCTCGGGGTCAGTTCGACCTTCTCGGTGGCATGCACGTCGCCGTCCAGGCGGCCACTGATGACCACCACCTGGGCACGGATCTCACCTTCGATCACGCCATGCTCGGCGACCGTCAGGGTCGCGCCGCTGGCGCCTTCGGCGGCGATCACCTTGCCGTGGATGCGGCCTTCCACATACAGGCCACCACTGAATTCCACATCACCGCGGATCACCACCTGGTTGCCGATCAGGGCATCCACCACCAGCTGGCCTTCACGGTTGGATTTGCTGCTTCCGAACATCTGCCTACTCCCCTTTGGCGGCCGGCGCACCGGCCTGTTTCCAGTCGAATACCTGGGTGGTACCCCCCGTACCACTCCCCAATGTCACCCGCACGCGTTGCGGGGTGAAGTCAGCCGGCAGCATCACGCTGCCGGTGAGCTGCTGGAAGTACCGGAACGAGTAATCCTGTCCCGGTACCTTGCTGCGCTGGTGCAGATCATCCCAGCTGATCGTGGCCAGCTTGCCGTTCTTGACGCCTTCCACGGTGAAACGCATCTGCCCCTGGCTGATGGCGCCGCGGTTGAGGTTCTGTGTCAGCACGGCGGTGTACTGCCAGGTGCCGGCCGCTTCCGGGCTGAACTCGATCGAATGGGTGTTCAGGCCCTTGCGCTGGCTGGTCGAACCCACCAGGCGCTCATAGAAGGCAACGTCGGCACGCAGGCCGGCGATTTCCTCATCGCGTTCGGCCAGCGAGGACTGCACCTCGGTGTTGGCGGCGCGGCTGATGCGGTCGGAGGCTTCCAGCGTGGCCTGCTTCTGGCGCAGTTCGGTCAGCTGCGCCTGCAACGTCTCGGCGCGCTTCTCGGCGGCCTGCAGGCGCTGGCCCTGTGCATCGCGCGGCGTGGCCATCCAGCAGCCACCCAGCACGGCCAGCACCAGGCTGAGCAGCCAGATGCCGCCGATCACCAGCAGGCGGCGACGGTCGGCCGGCGGTTGCGGCGCGCCGGGCAGGCGAACCTGCACGCGCATGGGAGGACGGTTGGTCATGGGTGGATTCCGGGGCATCGCGAGGGCGACACCGGTACGGCCCCTGTGGCAAACGACGGGCTAGTGTATGACAGGACGGGTGGGTTTCCTGCGCAGTGGCGAGCCACCGTCTGTGGCGTTCAGGCATGCCATCGTCGATAGTGTGGTCCCCTGCACAGTTCCGTCGCCGGAGCATCGCCATGACCGAAGCCCACCTGTTCGTGATCGGCATCCTGCTGGCCTGGCTGGCCGGCATCCGCGTCTACCTCACCGTGTTCGGTGTCGGCCTGGCCGGCCTGCTCGGCTGGGTCGACCTGCCGCCGGCCCTGCAGGCCACCGAATCGTGGTGGGTGCTGGGCACCTCGGCAGCGCTGGCGGTAACCGAATTCTTCGCCGACAAGATTCCCGGCGTCGACTCGGCGTGGGATCTGGTGCAGACCCTGGCACGCGTACCCGCAGGTGCCTTCCTTGCCGCAGCCACGCTGTCGCCGGATGGGCAGCTGGGCACCGGCGCACTTGCTGCCGGTGCCGGTGTCGCGCTGGCCAGCCATGGCCTGAAGGCCGGCACCCGCGCACTGCTCAATACCTCGCCCGAGCCTGCCAGCAACTGGGTGGCCTCCGCCGCCGAGGACACCGTGGTGGTCGGTGGCCTGGCCCTGGCCCTGGCACACCCGTGGATCGCGCTGATCGTGGTGCTGGCCTGCAGCCTGGCCGGCGCGCTGCTGGTGTGGCTGGTCTGGCGCGCCCTGTGGAAGGGCGTGCGCTGGCTGGCACGCAGTGCGTCGCCCGACAGTCCACGCCAGCCCGGTACCGGTTGATCGCCGGGCTTGTCGCATAATGGACGCGAACACCAGGAGCACCGATGGCCGCAAACGAATCCCCCGCGGGCGCCCGCCCGGGACGCGCTGAAACCCCTCCGGCCGATCATTGGCAACGCTGGACCGCTGAACCGGCGAGCGCGGTCGCCGCAGCGCCGGCCGCGGTTCCGCCGCTGGCCGCCTCCGACGCACCCGCATCGATCGGCAGCGCACCGCCGCCGTTGCCGGCCCCGGCCGTGCTGGCCGAGGCTGGCAACAACGACCAGGCGCCGCCGCCCTCCGATTCGCCCTACCGCGTGCTGATCGTCGAGGACGACCGCGCGCAGGCCCTGTTCGCACAGAGCGTGCTGCATGGCGCCGGCATGCAGGCGATCGTGCACAGCGATGCCGACGGCGCGCTGCAGGCGATCAAGGAGCATCGGCCCGACCTGATCCTGATGGACCTGCACCTGCCCGGCCTGGACGGCATGCGCCTGACCGCGCTGATCCGCCAGCAGCCTGGCCTGCAGTTGCTGCCGATCGTGTTCCTGAGCGGCGATCCGGACCCGGAACGCCAGTTCGAGGTGCTCGACAGCGGCGCCGACGATTATCTGAGCAAGCCGATCCGCCCCCGCCACCTGATCGCCGCCGTGGCCAACCGCATCCGCCGCGCACGTGCGCAGGCAGCGACCCTGCCTGGTGCTACCGGCGCACCGGCCACCAGCAATCCGGAAACCGGCCTGCCGACACGTCACCACGTGCTGCGGCAACTCAACGCCACCCTCACCCATCGCGACCGGGGCGGCGTGTTCTTCATTGAAGTGGCCAGCGCGCTGGGCCTGCGCGAACGCTATGGCTACGCCGCCTTCGAGCGCCTGATGGTGCAGGCCGGGCAGCGCCTGGCCGAGGCCGGCCATCCGCACCTGCTGGCACGCCTGAACGACAACAGCTTCCTGCTACTGGCCCGCAATACCGATGAAGACAGCCTGGAAAGCATCGCCGCGACCCTGCGTGAGCAGCTCTCGGCGCGCGCCTTCGTGATCCGCGATGATGAATCGGTGCATCTGCGCGGCGTGGTGGGTTACGCGCCGCTGTCGCCGGGCTTCGACGATGCCAACGCCGCACTGGAAGCGGTCGAGCGCACCACCCTGCAGGCACGCCTGCTCAGCGCCGGCGTGGCAGGCCATGTGCACCGCCAGGCCGTCACCGAACAGGAACACCTGGCACTGCTGGAAGGCCAGCTGGAGCTGGCCTATCAGCCGATCGTCGCTGTCGCCGGTGGCAACACCGCGCAGTACCAGCTGCTGCTGCGCCTGCGCCAGGCCGACGGCACGGTGCTGGCGGCCGGCCAGGTGATTCCTGCCGCCGAAGCGGCAGGCCGCATCGCCGACCTCGACCAGCAGGTGATGGACCATGCGCTGGGCCTGCTGGACCTGTACCGGCACACAACGCAACCGCTGAACCTGTTCGTTTCGCAGTCGCTGCGCACCCTGCAGCGCGATGCCTTTGGCGACTGGCTGCTGGAATCGCTGCAGCAGCGTGACCTGCCCGGCAGTGCATTGGTGATCGACGTGCGCCTGCCCGACGCGCTGATCCACACCGTGCCGCTGCAGCAGTTCTGCCAGCGCATGGCCGGCGTCGGCGTGCGCTTCTGCCTGAGCCAGTTCGAACCCAGTGGCGAAGCCGATGCACTGCTGACCCAGCTGCCGCTGTCGTTCGTGCGCATGGCCGCGCGTTTCTCCAGCAGCCATTCCAACCCGGCCACGCGCGAGGAACTGCGCAAGGCGATCGAACAGGCGCATGCCGCCGGGCTGCAGATCATCGGCCAGCAGATCGAGGACCCGCAGGCCGCGGCAGCGATGTGGGTCGGCGGCGTCGATTACATCCAGGGCAACATGGTGCAGTCGGCCGGCAGTGACCTGAACTTCGACTTCCACAACGCGGTGCTCTGAGGTGCCGCTGTGGGGCGTGCTGCTGGTTGCCCTTGCTGCGGCCGTCGCACTGCTGCTGTTGGGCCTGCGCCTGCGCGCGCGCAGCCGGGCACTGGCCCAGCTGCAGCGCGAGCACAGCGCGCTGGCCGCCGAGCGCGACCAGCTGCGCCATACCACCGAACGCCAGGGCCAGCTGGAACAGCAGCTGCTGCAGGCCAAGCAGGCCGCCGAAGCGGCCGTGCTGGCCAAGGGCGAGTTCCTGGCCACGATGAGCCACGAGATCCGCACGCCGCTCAACGGCATCCTGCCGATGCTGGAGCTGATCGCGCGCGGGCCGCTGGGTGAGGACCAGCGGCAGATGCTGGCCACCGCTTCGGCCAGTTCACAGCAGCTGCTGCGCATCGTCGACGACATCCTCGACTACTCCCGGCTGGAAGCGCAGGCGCTGGAACTGGAGATCACCAGCTTCAACCTGCGCGACCTGCTCGATGGCGTGGTGCAGCTGATGCAGCGCGCCGCCGATGCCAAGGGCCTGTCCCTGGCCCTGCAGCTTGACCCATCGGTGCGCCTGCCGGTGCGCGGCGACCCGGTACGCCTGCGCCAGGTGCTGAGCAACCTGCTGGCCAACGCCATCAAGTTCACCGCCCGCGGCCAGGTGCAGCTGCGCGTGCAGCGCCTGGGCGAAGGTGCGGCCCAGCACCAGCTGCGCTTCGAGATCATCGACACCGGCATCGGCATCGATGAGGCACTGCAGGCACGCCTGTTCCAGTCCTTCAGCCAGGCCGATGCCTCGACCACGCGCATCTACGGTGGCACCGGCCTGGGCCTGGCCATCTGCAAGCGCATCATCGACCTGATGCACGGGCAGATCGGCGTGCAGTCCACGCCCGGCCAGGGCGCAACGTTCTGGTTCGAGATCCCGCTGCTGAAAGTACCCGGCGACCTGCCTGCGATGGCGCGCGCCCCCGCAGCGCTACTGTTGTTCAGCGCCGATGCAACGCTGCAGGCACGCATCGAGCGCATCGCCGCCCACCATGGGCTGCAGGTGCAGGTGCTGGCACAGCTGGATGCCGTGGTCGAGCGCCTGCGCGCTCCCGCGCGGCCCGGACAACCAGCACCGGCATGGCTGATTGTCGATTCCCGCACCCGCCGCAACGGCGAGGTCACGCTGCAGCAGGCGCTGGCCGAGCGCGGCGACGATGATGCACTGCAGGTACTGTGGCTGCAGGAAGACACGCCTGCACAACGCCCGCGCCAACGCCAGCTGCTCCCGCATTTCGATGATGCAGCCCTGCATGCACTGCTGGCGGCGCCTGCCACGCCTGCCCGCCCTGCCGCCCTGCTGGCCAATGCCGAAGACGGCTTGCCCGCACCGACGCTGCCGCCATTGCACCTGCGCGTGCTGCTGGTGGAAGACAACACGGTCAACCGGATGGTGGCCGAGCATCTGCTGCGCGTGTTCCAGTGCGAGGTGCGCAACGCCGCCGACGGCAAGCAGGCACTGGCCGCCCTTCGCGAAGGCGGCGTGGACGTGGTGCTGATGGATTGCCAGATGCCGGTGCTGGACGGCTACGCCGCCACGCGCCGCTGGCGTGCGGAAGAAACGGAAACCGGGCGCTCGCGGTTGCCGATCATCGCGATGACGGCCAACGCCATGGCCGGTGACCGCGAACGCTGCCTGCAGGCCGGCATGGACGACTACCTGTCCAAGCCGATCGCGCGCGCCACCTTGCATGCGCTGTTGCAGCGCTGGGGGCAGCGATCACGCGATGTCGTAGCGTCGAGCTTGCTCGACGGCGATGCATCCGGGGCCAGTGGAATCCCGCCAGCCGAGCATGGCCCGGCTCTACAAGAGACGAAAAGCCAAGCGGTGACGCAACCGGTGCTGGACCGTGATGTGCTGGACGAACTGCACGCGGTGATCGGCGATACCGCCCTCCAGATCGTCTCGGTGTTCCTGGAGGATGCGCCGGCGATGGTGCAGCAGCTGCAGCAGGCCGCGCAGAGCAGCGACGAGCCGCGACTGCAGGCAATCGCCCACAGCCTCAAATCATCGAGTGCGAACGTTGGGGCGTTGTCGCTGTCGGCGGTCGCGCAGCGGATCGAGCACGAAGCCCGTAGTGGCAGCCTGCAGCGCCCCGCAGTGGCGGTGGCGCTGCTGGTTGCCGAATTCGCCCGGGCGCGCGTGGCGCTGACGGGCTACCTGGCACAGCATCGGTAGCGTCGAGCTTGCTCGACCATCGCCATGCTGATCACAGTCGAGCAAGCTCGACGCTACGTCACTCTTCCAGCTTGCTGAGCAGGTACTTCGGCTCGCCGATACGCTCGATCAGGTCGAGCTGGGTTTCCAGCCAGTCGATGTGCTCTTCTTCCGAGTCGAGGATCTTCACGAACAGCTGGCGGCTGACGTAGTCACCCACCGAATCGGAGTAGGCCACGGCCTCGCGCAGGGTCACTACGCCGTCGCGCTCCAGCGACAGGTCGCACTGCAGGATCTCGGTCGGGTTCTCGCCGATGCGCAGCTTGCCCAGCGCCTGGAAATTCGGCAGGCCTTCGAGGAACAGGATGCGGTCGGCAAGCATGTCGGCATGCTTCATCTCGTCGATCGATTCCTTGTACTCGTGTTCGGCCAGCTCCTTGATGCCCCAGTTCTTCAGCATCTTGGCGTGCAGGAAGTACTGGTTGATCGCGGTCAGCTCGTTGTAGAGGACCTTGTTGAGGAATTCGATGACCTTGGTGTCGCCCTTCATGGGGGTGCTCCTGCACGCTGAAAACGCAGGCACTTTAACGCCTTGCGCGCGGCCGTGAAGGAACGCGAATCGTGCGCATTGGCCTGTGCGGCCGCACGTGAAGGATGCGAAAGCGCGGCGTCAACGCGCCGCGAAAGAGACGATCAGGCGACCTGGGCCAGACCGAGGACCGGCAGCGGCAGATCGTGGGTGGCACGCGCCTTGGCCAGCAGATCGCCGGCCATGTCCAGGCAGGAACCGCAGGTGGCACCACAACCGGTACGCATGGTCAGTTCGGCCACCGTGCTGACGCCATGGCTGGCGGCTTCGCGGATCTGGTGGTCGGTGACTCCGTTGCAGATGCAGACGTACACAGGCGTGAACCGGGCTGGCAGGCCAAGAGTGGCCTGTTGGCTATTCCAATGGAAACGAGAATGGTTGTCAATCAGAGACCTGAACCATTCTCGATACGGTTCAGCCGGTCACGTGGCCGGACCATCGCCGGTGGCCTTCTTCGGCCAGTAGCCGCGGGTCCGTGGGCGCTTGCGTGGGCGGTCATGCCCGGCGGTATGGCCCGGCATCCAGGCCTCCGCAGCGCTCTTGGGCATGGCGGTCACGCCCTGCCCGGCCACCCCGCGCGCCAACGGCGCCAGATGTCGCAAGGCGCGCGCATAGACGCCACGCTTGAACATCACCACGTGCTCCACCGGGTACCAGAAGTCCACCCAGCGCCAGTGGTCAAACTCGGGGGAGTCGGTGTGGTCCAGCTTCACGTGGGATTCGTCGCCGGTCAGGCGCAGCAGGAACCAGACCTGCTTCTGGCCGATGCAGACCTGCCGCTCGTTGCGGCGGATGGCCCGCGCCGGCAGCTTGTAGCGCAGCCAGCCGGGCGTTGCCCCGAGCACTTCCACGTGCTCAGGCAGCAGGCCGGTCTCTTCCTGCAGTTCACGATACATGGCCTCGACAGGCGTCTCGTCGGTATTCATGCCACCCTGCGGGAACTGCCAGCCGTCCCGGCGCACACGTCGTGCCCAGAACACCTGGCCGTCCTGCCGCATCAGCACAATGCCGACGTTCGGTCGATAGCCGTCCGGATCGATCACGATGCGGACTCCTAAAAAATCTACTGGTCGGGACTATCCCATGCCGCCTGTCGGCCCACAAGCACGATACAAAAGTGTTGACAGGGGCGATACACATCCGCAGAATAGCGGGCTCACCAAGGCTATGTAGCTCAGCCGGTTAGAGCACAGCACTCATAATGCTGGGGTCGGTGGTTCGAGTCCACCCATAGCCACCACACTGAAAATCAAGTTGTTTTTCAGCGTGAAAAGTGAGAAAATAGTTGCACGTTTTGCCCCGTCGCCAAGCGGTAAGGCACCTGACTCTGACTCAGGCATTCGGTGGTTCGAATCCATCCGGGGCAGCCAAATTAAAAGCAAAAGGCCAGATCGAAAGATCTGGCCTTTTGCTTTTAATTTGGTCGCGCATTCCACCTTATCCCCGCGCCTGTCGGCGCACCCCCTTGAACAACAAGGGGGCTCTTCTCCAGACAGAGACCGGGGTCAGGCATGCGGACCACGGGTAGTGCCGGCCGCTGGCCGGCAACCAGGAAATCCACGACCCCAGAACGACAAAAGCCCGGCCGAAGCCGGGCTTTTGCTTGTCCAACCAGCGGGCTCCCGGAGGAGCCCAACCAGGCGCGGTAGATCAGCGCTTGGAGAACTGGGTGGCGCGGCGGGCCTTGTGCAGACCGACCTTCTTACGCTCGACTTCACGGGCGTCACGGGTCATGAAGCCAGCCTTGCGCAGCTCGGACTTCAGGGTTTCGTCGTACTCGACCAGAGCACGGGCGATGCCCAGACGGATCGCACCGGCCTGGCCGGTGGTGCCGCCGCCAGCGGCGGTGACCAGGATGTCGAAGCTTTCGGTGTTCTTGGTCAGCTCGAGCGGCTGGCGCACGATCATGCGCGCGGTCTCACGACCGAAGAACTCGTCCAGCGGACGGCCATTGACGGTGATGTTGCCCGAACCCTTGCGCAGGAACACGCGAGCGGTGGAGGACTTGCGGCGGCCAGTGCCGTAGTTTTGAGTGATAGCCATGATTAGATATCCAGAACCTGCGGCTGCTGTGCGGCGTGCGGATGCTCAGTGCCGGCGTAGACCTTGAGCTTGCGGTACATCTGGCGACCCAGCGGGCCCTTCGGCAGCATGCCCTTCACGGCGATCTCGATCACGCGCTCCGGGTGGCGCTCCAGCGCCTGTGCCAGGGATTCGGTCTTCAGGTTGCCGATGTAACCGGTGAAACGGTGATACATCTTGTCCTGCAGCTTCTTGCCGGTGACGGCAATCTTTTCTGCATTGATGACGACCAGGTAGTCGCCGGTATCAACGTGCGGGGTGTAGACCGGCTTGTGCTTGCCACGCAGACGGCGGGCCAGCTCGGTGGCGAGACGGCCCAGGGTCTTGCCCTCGGCGTCGACGAGGTACCAGTCGCGCTGGACGGTCTCGTTCTTGGCAGTGAAAGTGCTCATGAAGAACTCTAGGTTAGGTCGGGCTCATTGCGGCGAAAGGCTCGCCGGAACTCTGCCACGCGTTGTGAAAAGGTGAAGCGTAAGAGGCGGGATTGTACTCATCCTGCCGCGGGAGCGCAACCCGTCCCCTGGGCCGGGTTGGCAGGGGCGCGGGGCCGGGCGAGAATCGGGGGGTCTTCCGCCCCACCGCGTACTGCCATGACCGTGCTCCGCCAGACCACTCCGCTGGACCACCTGCTGACCGAGGCGCAGCGCGCCCTGGACACAGTGTTCGGCAATCCGCCGGCGGCCCGCCCCTACCCCGCCACGGACACCGGCGAGCCCGGCATGGACAGCGCCGAGCGGCGCCATGCCGCAGGCCTGATGCGGATCAACCACGTCGGCGAGGTCTGCGCGCAGGGCCTGTACTTCGGCCAGGCCGCCGTGGCGCGCGACCCGGCCACGCGGGAACACCTGCTGGAAGCGGCGCAGGAAGAAACCGACCACCTGGCCTGGTGCGCCACCCGGCTGGCCGAACTGGACAGCCGTCCGAGCCTGTTCAACCCGCTTTGGTACGCCGGCAGCTACACCATCGGCACCCTGGCCGGGCTGCGCGGCGACGGCTGGAACCTGGGCTTCGTGGTCGAGACCGAGCGCCAGGTGGAGGCCCACCTGGACGAGCACCTGGTCGACCTGCCGGCCGGCGACCTGCGCAGCCGCGCGGTCATCGCGGTGATGAAGGAAGACGAGGCCCGCCATGCGGACCACGCCGAGCAGGCCGGCGCACGCCGCCTGCCGTTCCCGATCCCGGGCGCGATGGCGCTGGCCTCCAAGGTCATGAAGACCATCGCCTACCGCATTTGACCGGGGCGCCCCACCAACGGTGGGGGCCTACCCAAGGGCACGGTGGGCCCGACGGTGGGGCCCGACCGTTGGTCGGGCCGCCTTAGTTGGGCGAGACCAGCTTCAGGCCGATCACACCAGCCACGATCAGGCCCACGCAGGCCAGGCGGGCCGGCGATGCGCTGTCGTTGAACAGGTAGATGCCCAGCACCGCCACGCCCATGGCACCGATACCGGTCCAGATCGCGTAGGCGGTACCGACCGGGATGCTCTTCATCGCCTGGCTCATCAGGTACAGGCTGATCAGCGCGGACACGACCGTGGCAGCGGTGGGAAGGGGTTTGCTGAAGCCTTCGGAGTACTTCATTCCGAGGGCGAAACCGATCTCGAACAGGCCGGCCAGCAGCAGGTAGATCCAGGGCATGGGTGGGGGCTCCTTACCTTTTTTGAGAAAAACGAAACGGCCCGGTGTTTTCACACCGGGCCGTGGGTCGGTACATCACCGTGGAACTGTAACGCGTGCGGGGCACTGGTTCCACGGGGCGGGTCGTCCCGCCTGGGCGGCGATGCCTGCGGGCATCGCACATGGGGCTTACTCGGACAGGTTCCGGCCGTGGAACAGCTCTTCGATCTCGCGCTTGAGCAGCGCTTCGATCTTCATGCGTTCCTTGAACGACAGGTTCTTGGCCTTTTCCTCGAACAGGTACTGGTCCAGGTCGAAGTCCTTCAGGTGCATCTTCGTGTGGAAGATGTTTTCCTGGTAGACGTTGACGTCGAACATCTCGTAACGCGACTTGATGTTCTTGGCCAGGAAGTTCTGGATCGAGTTGATCTTGTGATCGATGTAGTGCTTCTTGCCCTTCACATCGCGGGTGAAGCCACGGACGCGGTAGTCCATGATCACGATGTCCGACTCGAGGCTTTCGATCAGGTAGTTCAACGCCTTCAACGGCGAAATGACGCCGCAGGTGGCCACGTCGATGTCGGCGCGGAAGGTGGCGATACCTTCCTGCGGGTGCGTTTCCGGATAGGTGTGCACGGTGATGTGCGACTTGTCCATGTGCGCGACCACGGCATCGGAGATCAGCTCCTTGCCGGCCTGCTTCTTGTCGATCACCGGTTCTTCGGAGATCAGGATGGTCACCGAGGCACCCTGCGGATCGTAGTCCTGGCGGGCCACGTTCAGGATGTTGGCGCCGATGATCTCGGCGACATCGGTCAAGATTTGAGTCAGCCTGTCGGCGTTGTACTCTTCATCGATGTATTCAATGTAACGCTGACGCTCCTCTTCGGTGCGCGCGTAACACACGTCATAGATGTTGAAGCTCAGCGCCTTGGTGAGGTTGTTGAAACCCTGCAGCCTCAGGCGAGGCAACGGCTTGACCACGGCGGTCGATTCCTGTGTAAGAAGGGAAAGGGGGAATTATGGGGCAAACTGTCCCCGGGGGGAACGTGAAGAGCGCTCACATCTGGCACACTGTTTGCCCTTAACAATTGCGCTGGTTAAGCTCCGCTATCGACCCCGTGAATCCGTTCATGCGCAGAGGGAGCGCTCCTATCGTGTCAACCGTGCGCCTAGCTAGCAGTCCACTGGCCCTGGATATCGCCACAATCGATCGTTTCCTGGCGCACAGCCACAGGCGGCGATACCCCACCCGTACCGACGTCTTCCGACCCGGTGACCCGGCGGGAACCCTGTATTACGTCATCAGCGGCTCGGTTTCGATCATGGCCGAGGAAGATGACGATCGCGAGCTGGTGCTGGGCTACTTCGGTGCCGGCGAGTTCGTCGGCGAGATGGGCCTGTTCGTTGAATCGGACCGCCGCGAGGTGATCCTGAGGACCCGTACCGCCTGCGAGCTGGCCGAAATCAGCTACGAGCGCCTGCACCAGCTGTTCCTCGGCCCGCTGTCGGCCGATGCCCCGCGCCTGCTCTACGCGCTGGGCCAGCAGATCTCCAAGCGCCTGCTCGACACCAGCCGCAAGGCCAGCCGCCTGGCATTCCTGGACGTTACCGACCGGATCGTGCGCACCCTGCACGACCTGGCGCAGGAGCCGGAGGCGATGAGCCATCCGCAGGGCAGCCAGCTGCGCGTCTCGCGCCAGGAACTGGCCCGCCTGGTCGGCTGCTCGCGCGAAATGGCCGGCCGCGTGCTGAAGAAGCTGCAGACCGATGGCCTGTTGCACGCCCGCGGCAAGACCGTGGTGCTGTACGGCACCCGTTGATCGTTGAGCACCCGGTGGGTGCGGACCTTGGTCCGCACTCTTTCACGCGCTAGGCTCGGTGCATGGAACTGAGCAGCGCATTCTGGTGGTTCATCCTCATCGGCCTGGGCGCCCAGCTGGTGGACGGCGCGCTGGGCATGGCGTTCGGCCTCGTGTCGTCGTCGGTGATGCTGGCCATGGGCATTCCGCCCGCGCAGGCCAGTGCAGCCATCCACACCGCCGAGGTGTTCACTACTGGCGCCTCCGGCGTGTCGCATCTGGTCGCCGGCAATGTCGATAAGCGCCTGTTCCTGCGCCTGGCGCTGCCCGGCGCCGTAGGCGGCGCCGTGGGTGCCTACGGCCTGACCCAGCTGCCCGGCGAGGTGATCCGCCCGCTCATCTACCTGTACCTGCTGGTGCTGGCCATCATCATCCTGGCACGTGCCGCCGGCCGCCTGATGCCCAAGGGCGAGGTCAAGCGGGTGCCCGTGCTGGGCTTCGTGGCCGGCTTCCTGGATGCCAGCGGCGGGGGCGGCTGGGGGCCGGTGGCCACCTCCACCCTGCTGGCCCGCGGCGGCCAGGCACGCACCACCATCGGCACGGTGAACGCGGCCGAGTTTGTGGTCACCCTGACAGTTTCAGCAACGTTCCTGCTATCGATGGGGCTGCATCACCTGCAGATCGTGGCCGGCCTGCTGATCGGCGGCATGATGGCCGCGCCGGTGGCCGCACTGCTGGTGAAGCGCCTGAAGGAGCGCTGGGTGCTGGTGGCCGTGGGCGTGTTGGTGCTGGGCATCAGCCTGTTCCAGATCGGGCATGCGCTGACCGGGTATCTGGCGCGCTGAGCGCTCGCCGGGCATGGCCCGGCGCTAGCTGCACGGGATTCGGTAGTGCCGGCCGCTGGCCGGCAACCCCGCAAGCCCTTCCGCAATTATGAAGTTGCCGGCCAGCGGCCGGCACTACCGGGTCGCAGCCCGGCACTCCGTCATCCCATCCCCGGCGGATTCCGCGCGTTACGCCTTGTCACCGCCGCGGTCCACGCAGCCCCAGTTGAGGATGCGGGTGCCGGCCGGCAGCACGCGGCGGAAGAAGTCCACCCTGCCCGGCTTCGGGTTCACCACCACCGGCGCCTTGGCGGCCAGCAGCAACGGCAGGTCGGCGGTGCTGTCTGAGTAGGCGATATCGATGTCGCCGTAGCCGCGCTCGCGCAGCATGCGCATCTTCTCTTCGTTGTGGCAGTGGCGGGTCGGGCCGACGCCACCCAGCCGTGGGCCGACCTCGGTGCCGATCACCGGTACGTCCTGGTGGGCGACGAAGGCCAGGATCGCGCGTGCCAGCTCTGGTGGCGCGCCCGTGGCAACCACCACGCGGTCACCCTTGGCCCGGTGCGCGGCGAACACCTCCAGCGCCTGTGGCAGCAGCTTGGCGCGCATCTGCGCCTCGTTGCGCAGCACATAGGCGTCGATGACCTTGTTGAAATCGCGCGCACGGTGCAGGCCGAAGCTGCCGATCCACACATAGACCGAAATGCCGGTACGGCGGGTCGGCAGCAGCGCCACCATCGGCCCGGCGATCGGCGTGACCAGCAGCGCCGCCAGCATGCGCAGCGGGTTGCGCTTGATCAGCGAAGCGAACAGGTGAGTACCCGAATCGCCATCGTAGAGGGTGTGGTCGAAATCGAAGACCACCAGCGGCGCATCGTCGCGCGGCGTCGGATAATGCGTTTTCATGCCGCGAAGAATAGCTGACGCAGGCCCTCGCCCGGCTCTTCCACGCGCATGAAGGCTTCGCCCACCAGGAACGAGTGGATGCCGGCATCGCGCATCAGCGCCACGTCCTGCGGACCGAGGATGCCGCTCTCGGTGACCAGCAGGCGATCGCGCGGCACCGCCTTCTGCATGTCCAGCGTGGTCTGCAGCGACACCTCGAAGGTGCGCAGGTTGCGGTTGTTGATGCCGATCATCGGTGCCGGCACCTGCAGCGCACGCTCCAGCTCGTCGATGTCGTGCACTTCCACCAGTACGTCCATGCCCAGCGACATCGCCAGTTCGGACAGCGTGGCCAACTGCGTGTCGTCCAGCGCGGCGACGATCAGCAGGATGCAGTCGGCGCCCAGCACGCGCGCCTCGTACACCTGGTAGGCGTCGATCACGAAGTCCTTGCGCAGCACCGGCAGCGTGCAAGCCTCACGGGCCTGCTGCAGGTAGGCATCAGCACCCTGGAAGAAGTCCACATCGGTCAGCACCGACAGGCAGCTGGCGCCGCCGAACTCATAGCTGACGGCGATGTCGGCTGGGCGGAAATCCGGGCGGATCACACCCTTGGACGGGCTGGCCTTCTTCACCTCGGCGATCACCGCCGGATCGCCGTTGGCCACTGCCGCCTGCAGCGCGCGCACGAAGCCACGTACCGGCGGGGCGCTGGCCACGGCGGCCTGCAGGTCCTCGAGGGGACGCTGGGCACGGCGCTGGGCCACTTCTTCGGCCTTGCGGGCCAGGATCGTCTGCAGGATGTCGCTCATCGTCTTCGATTCGGTGCGGGGGCGGTGAGGACGGCCATTATCGGCCATCAAGAGGGTCAGGCTGAACCGCGCGCTCAGGCAACCAGCGCGCGGGTGGTCTCTACATACTGCTGCAGGCGCTGGCGGGCGCTGCCGTTGGCGATGGCGGCACGGGCACGGGCCAGGCCGTCGCCGATGTCGCTGGCCACGCCGGCCACGTACAGCGCGGCGCCGGCGTTCAGGGCCACGATGTCCAGCGCCGGACCGGGCTGGTTGTCCAGCACCGCGCGCAGCATGGCAATGGACTGCTCCGGGCCATCCACGCGCAGGTTGCGGCTGGCCGACATGGCGATGCCGAAGTCTTCCGGGTGGATCTCGTACTCGCGTACCTTGCCGTCGCGCAGCTCGCCCACCAGGGTACCGGCGCCCAGCGAGATCTCGTCCATGTTGTCGCGGCCCCAGACCACCATGGCGCGCTCGGTGCCCAGCTCGCGCAGCACGCGTGCCTGGATACCCACTAAATCCGGGTGAAACACGCCCATCAGCACCGACGGTGCGCTGGCCGGGTTGGTCAGCGGGCCAAGGATGTTGAAGATGGTACGCACACCCATCTCGCGGCGGACCGGCGCGACGACCTTCATCGACGGGTGATGGATCGGCGCGAACATGAAACCGATGCCGGTCTGTTCGATGGCCGCGGCGACCTGCGCCGGCTGCAGCTCGATGGCCGCACCCAGTGCTTCGACTGCATCGGCGCTGCCGGACTTGGACGACACGCTGCGGTTGCCATGTTTGGCCACGCGCGCACCGGCCGCAGCGGCGACGAACATCGCGCAGGTAGAGATGTTGAAGGTGTGCGAGCCATCGCCGCCGGTGCCGACGATGTCGACCAGGTGAGTGGTATCGGCCACCGGCACCGCCAGCGCGAATTCGCGCATCACCGTGGCCGCCGCGGCAATCTCGTCGATGGTTTCCTTCTTCACGCGCAGGCCGGTGAGGATGGCGGCGGTCATCATCGGCGACACGTCGCCGCGCATGATCTGCCGCATCAGGTCGACCATTTCGTCGAAGAAGATTTCGCGGTGTTCGATGGTGCGTTGCAGGGCTTCCTGGGGGGAGAAGCTCATGGGAATGCTCCTTGGATCAGGCCGCCGGACGCTGCAGGAAATTGCGCAGCAGGGCATGGCCGTGTTCGGTGAGGATGGATTCGGGGTGGAACTGCACGCCTTCCACCGGGAACTGGCGGTGGCGCAGGCCCATGATCTCTTCGATCGAGCCGTCGTCGTTCTCGGTCCAGGCGGTCACTTCCAGCACATCGGGCAGGCTGTTCTTGTCCACCACCAGCGAGTGGTAGCGGGTGGCCTGGTAACGGTCCGGCAGGCCGGCGAACACGCCCTTGCCTTGATGGCGGATGGGCGAGGTCTTGCCATGCATGATGTTGCCGGCGCGGATGACCGTACCGCCGTAGACCTGGCCGATGCCCTGGTGGCCCAGGCACACGCCGAGGATCGGCGTGGTCGGGCCCAGGCGCTGGATGAGTTCCAGCGACACGCCCGCTTCGTTGGGCGTGCACGGGCCGGGCGAGATGACGATGCGTTCGGGCTTCTGCGCGGCAATCTCATCCACGCTCATCGCATCGTTGCGCACCACCTTCACCTCGGCGCCCAGCGTCTGCAGGTACTGCACGAGGTTGTAGGTGAAGCTGTCGTAGTTGTCGATCATCAGGAGTCTCATGATTCTAAGTCCTTGATTTCATTAATGTTTTCCATTACACACAACCTCCATTACCCACTTTATTACACACATCGACAGTTGATTGCGATGGACGAAGCGCGAGCATGTGCTGGCTCAAGGTAGCAAGGGCTCCTGAGAGATGTCTTGGCGTGCGCCAGTGCGGTGTACTGACGCAGCGACGGCGCCCGCATGCCAGGGCCAAGTGCTGAGACTGGGCGGACAGACCTACCCCTCGCGGCGACACAGCGCGCGGGGCATCAGTTCTACGACGGGGCTGGGGTGCCAAGGGCATCGGGCAATCTCCTCAAATCTTGGAGCCGCCGTGCCGGGGAGCCTTCTTGAAACCTTGCCTGCCGGTACGGCGGCAAGGTGCGGTCAAGACCGCAACGACATGCCGCTTCCTATTGGAAGCGCCACCACAGAGCGATGTTGGTCGAAGCGGTACGGGTCATGGACAGACCAAAGTGTTGAATTTAAAAGCCAGAACTCGGCCCGAGTACACCCGAACGGAATTCCAAAGTAAGCCTGGGGAATTTTACCATGAGCATGTTAGGCAAAGCCACTTCCTGGAATGCCAGGGCATTCATCACCCCGCCCATCTACCTCGGACCGGACGACAACACTTCCAGTCTCGAAACCAGAGAGCAAGTAGACCAACTGCTACGGACTTGTGAGCATCGAATCTCAGGTTGGCAGTCATCTGGACCTGCGCGGGTGATGCTATATCGCTATATCAGCATCCGGGGCAGATATGACACCGCCGGATTTTCTCTGCCGACCCTAGGTCCCGGAGAACAGAAGCCGTTGATCGCAGCTTCTGAAACCATCGCCGTATCAGACCATACCAAATCGGTTTTGCGGGGAACAGCGCAGCGCATGACGCTGGTACCGTGAGCGCCAATATCGAGCTTTCGTCCTCATCGCTCGATGGGCCGGCAACCGATCGATTCTTGCACAACGAGCAAGACGAGGCCACCTACAGCGGACGCCAAACCAATCACCTCGCCCGTCTACGTTCAGGGCATCTTCCCAGGCACCCGCGGAGGGGTCTCCTCGTTTTCAGTGCAATAAGTGACGGTACGCAAAGCTAGCACTGGCGCGGGGGTGGTCTGGGTAGACCGTTGATTTCATTGACTTTCCTGTTCGCTTTGTAAACGGGTATGGTGGCCTCCCACTTTTGAGGTTCACGATGCAGGGTTGGCACACAACGTTTTTGGGGATGCGTGGGCTCCCCCGCGATATCAGCGACTTCGAGATGAAGGCATTTTTCACCTTCGATGGTGCCGAGCGCGACGCAATCAATGCACGCCGAGG